>JAAYND010000162.1 GCA_012521035.1 Methanomicrobiales archaeon | reverse complement strand
ATGAGATGATGCCGGCGGAATGCACAATCCGGGCCGGCATCCCTGGCAGGCTTTTCCCGGAGATATCGCGACTACTGCCCCCGCCCACGGGGGCGGGGGAGGAGCGCACGACCGGCGCGGGTGGGGTGGGGGAGAGAGGAGAACAGTGCATGGAATGCAGGAGAATAGTGTCCAAGGTCGCCTCCCCCGGCTGCGCCCTTTCCGGGCTCTTTCCCCGAGAACCCCCGCTCCTGCGCGGGAACCTTATGGGAGGGCCAGTATGGTTCTCTTTGCCGGGGAGGGGGTTCCCTCCCCGGCCCCTCCCCGGGCGATATCACCCCGGTACGGTGTATGAGATGACGCCAGGGGGAGGGGCATATTCGGGGCCGGCATCCCGGGCCGGCCTCCGGGGATATCGCCTGCGCTGTCTCCGCCCACAGAGAGAGGGAAACGCATCTCCGGCGCCGGGGTTAGACCGACCGGTGTTTGCGCAGAGAGGTCAGGGGGTCTCGCGCCCTTATTGGAGGCCGGGTGCAAATCCCAATGGCGGAATGAGTCGGCACTCTGCCCATACTGCGTGATGTCTCTGCCCTTCCTCCCTCGCCCAATCTCCGGTGATTCTCCTGCGGGGTCGTCAGTGCTCGACGCCGCGCCGTTTGAGTTCTTCTGATTTCTTCTTCGAGCACGCCTCACAGCGGAACTCGGGTTTCGGGTCGTCTGTTCTGTCGTAGTCCTTCGCCCTGACCAGCCGGTAGCCCCGGGCAACCGTGCCGCAGTCCACACACCGGACCTCTTCCCGGACCTCCCACTGGGCGGCGAGCGCCTGCGAGGTGAATATGAACCGGTCGACCCAGAAGAAGATGAGACCGCCGATGAGGTTTGCTATGATTGTGGCGGTGAGTGCTCCGAGGCCCGCGAGCAGGTAGAGGACGCCGGCGAGGATCGGCGTCGAGAGCTGCCATCGGATGAGGTAGAGGCCGTAGCGCTTAATATTCACGTTCACAAATAAAATTTATCGGCTCCGGGCATAAAACTGGCGCCGGCACCCTGTTCCCGGCGGGTCAGGCGAGGACCAGGATCCGGCGGGTCAGGCTCTTGTGCACCCGTTGCTCGTGTGCCTGCAGGATGGTGAAGTGCCGGGCGGCGATATCAGTGATGTTGCGGTGCGTGACGATGACCGCGCGCCTCTCGGGCCGCAAGATACGGCGGATCTCGGCGAGCGAGCCGTCATAGAGTTTATTCATGCTCTCTGCACGGATCCGGACCGACTGGCCGTAGGGGAGATCGGTCACGACCGCGTCGAGGGAGTGATCAGAGAGCGGGATCGCTGTGGCGTCGGCGATCATCGCATCCGCCCCGGGGAGGTTCTGCCGGTATCCGGCGACCATCAGGGGGTCAAAGTCACTCCCGAGGATCCGGGCACCGATCTCACGGGCCTCAAGGAGGATGCCGCCGGTGCCGCAGAAGGGATCGAATACTCGCTCCCCGGGCCGGACCAGGGAGATGTTTATGAGCGCCCGGGCCATCCGGGGCATCATGACGCCGGGATGGAAGAACGGCCGGCGCATGGGGTTTCGGAACTCAAACCCTCCCCGGTCGATCCGGAGGAGGACACGGCCAAAGTAGCAGCGGTCCTCCGACGCGACGGCCCGGTACTCCTCTACCGGCCTCTTGAGCGACACCGGACCGTCGATCCGGCTCCCGATCAACCGCTCCAGGTCGAGCTGCGAGGCCTCCATCCCGCTCCCCTGGATCTTCTTCACCCTCCCGGCGAACGGCTTCGTTGTCGTGATGGCGAGGTCGGCGAGGAGTGCCGAGAACGCTTCTATCGTCGGTTCGCACTCCCCGAGGTACTCCATCACCACGTGCGTCAGGGCGAGGCGCCCGGCGGCCCCGGGATCCGGGCACTCAGCGACCGCCACCTGGGGCCGGGCATCGAGAACCCTGCCCACACACTCCAGTTCCGCGATCGGGAGATCGGGGTGCTCGCCGGAGAGTTCGAAGAGGAGTTTCATCTTCATGGTATTGGTGCGGCACGGCGATAAAACACGTGCCCGGCCGGGCCGGGGCTACGGGGACGAACCGGGTTGTCCGGTAGACCACTCCGTCCGGACGCCCGCCCTCATCCCTGCGGCATGGGTGCACCCGCTCCTCCGGGATTTTTGAGGCATGCTACCTGTGGCCCCGGGATGAGGTTCTGCGCCCGGAGACGCAAGATCCGGCAGAACAATCCACCCGGGTTCCTCGATGCATGGCGCATCCTGCAGGCATCTCGTGCCCGGATCCAGTCACTTCTCAAACTACCCTCCTGAACTATCCTGGAACTATATAAATCCTGCTCAGAAACCCAAATGACCTCTAACCCCATCTCTGTTCTTATAGAATTCCAAAGTTATATATAGTAGAATCTGGTTCATACCAATGAACCAAAGGTGTCAATATGCAACTGCCACGAGGTCGATTCCATCGTCTCATCAAGTCCACGACAACCCACGCTTTGATAGAAGAGATGGACTCAACACAGTTTACCGGGATCTGCACAATCGTTCCTGGCAATGAGAGTGCTGTACTGGTATTCAATGAAGGTCTGGTGGTGCTTGCTGAGTATGGTGGCATAAAAGGGCAGCAAGTACTTGAGATGATCCAGGAGGATATGGAGGGTGAAGTGGCGGCAGAACTGAATCTTCTGACGTCTGATCAGATACAACTCACCCTGGAATTTAACCCGTCGTTCGCGACCGGGATCCAGAAGGGTCCCCCGCCGGGTAAAGCGACCCCCGGAGGTGTGAAGCCATCCACCAGCCCCGGGAAGACTCCTGCAACACCTGTGCCGAAACACCGGGCGGGATCCCCCGCTGAGAGGCGCCGGATCCCCATGCCCGGGGTGAAACCCGTGCAGGAGATGACCGCACCGCCGTCCCCGCCAGGAGATGGCGAGATTGATGCACTCATCAGGAACATGGAAGAGATAGATGTCGAGCAACTCGTCAGTAACTTCAGGGTGGACTGCAAGACCATGCTCAAAAAGATCCATCTTGATCACCTTATCCAGGAGAAGGATGCATAAATACAGGAGTTGATAACAGAGTGAATTCAATAGATATTATCCAGTTTTTCCTCCTGGTCATCACAATAACGATGGTGGCCGGGTTCGCTGGTGTTGTATACTACCTCGGGGAGATCTACCGGGTTCTCGCCAGACCGGAGCACGAAGGTTCCTCCGGTGAGACAGGAACCCCCGGAGCACCGTCCCTCGCCGGGCCTGTGCCCTCCCGAAGAGAGATCGACCCCGGGAAAACCGGTAGTCTGGAGGAGAGTCTGGGTGCGATCACCAGAAAGTACGACCTTGCATCCTTCACGCTGGCGACCGCAGACGGTCTCCTGATCGGTTCGACAAAGAAGGATGCGGAGGATGAGGCGGCCAGGTGCAGCTATCTCTACACACAGGGGAGAGTGCAGGACGAGACCGGGGTGGAGCTCTTCGGTATCCCCCACCGGGGGGAGACGGTTATCGGTATAGCCTGCTCTCCGGTGCCTCTCTCCACCGAACTGACAGATGCGCTCGAACAGGATACCCGGGATGTCCTGAACCACTGGGCGTAGGGCCGTGAGGTCTGAATACCAACAGTGAGTGGTTATATGGTAAAAGTATACACAATTGCATCCGGTAAAGGCGGCACCGGTAAAACGACGATCACAGCGAACCTGGGGCCAATGCTGGCACAGTATGGAAAGAAGACATGCATCCTGGATGCCGACGTCGGGATGGCGAATCTCGGTCTCATCCTGGGACTTGAGGGCATGCCCGTGACCCTGCACGAGGTTCTGGCAGGGAAAGCACGTGTCAGGGACGCCATCTACGATGGACCGTTCGGCGTAAAGGTGGTGCCGTGCGGTCTCTCCCTGCAGGGCTTTCAGCAGGCGAGTCCGGAGCGGTTGAAAGATGTCATGACCGACCTCGTGAGCGAGTTTGACATCCTGATCATGGATGCTCCTGCCGGGATAAGCAGGGATGGTGTCATCCCGCTGACGATCGCTGACGGGGTAATCCTTGTCATAAACCCCGAGATCTCCGCTATAGTTGATTCTTTGAAGACAAAGATCCTGACCGAGACGGTCGGCGGGCATGTAGAGGGTGCGATCGTCAACCGGGTCTTCAATTCCGAAGACGAGTTCAATCATGCACAGATGGAGAAGCTCCTGGGGGTCCGTGTGCTCGGCGTGGTCCCGGAAGACGCGAATGTGCGGCGTGCATCATCTGGCCGATCTCCGGTCGTGGTGAAGTACCCAACATCCGGCGCATCCAGGGCGCTTAAACGTATCTCGGCTGATATAGCCGGTATCGAGTACGTTGACGAAGAGAACTCTACGCCACGGGAGGGGTTCGTCGAGCGGCTGGCCCGGGCCCTCTTTCGGTCGAAGGCCCGGGACGTTTGAAGGAGACCCCGGGCTTCCTGCCGCTACAACCAGAAGAAGCGGATAGATAGATCCTCACCCCATTTTGATGCGAATATCTCTTCCATTACTTCTCATCCGGTGTTGTGGTCTCACGACCCCCATGGAGTTTTTTTTAGAGATCGTGCTCCAGAGCGGATCTGGTATCCAGGAATTTGCACCGCCCGGAGGGACCGGGTGACAACATAAAAGGATGAAATCGTGAAATCTTATCCCTGATGCGCTGTTATCGCGGTTAAGGAGTTATATATAACTATATTTTAATATCAGAAGATAGTAATCAGACTCAGAGGCTGATAATGGATATACGTGTGGATAAGGACGCATGCGTCGGATGCGGGCTCTGCGTCAAAGACTGCCCGATGCATGTGTACGAACTCCAGGATAATGTGAGTGTCCCGGTCAGGCCCAACGACTGTATGGGGTGTCTCTCCTGCCACGAGATCTGCCCGGCCCAGGCCCTTGAGCATCGTGGTATCTACCCTGCCCGGCGGCACTATATCGACATAAAAGTCTGTGAGATGCTCCGGAAGGTGATCTGATGAGTGCCAGCTACATCGATGAGATGCACGAAGCCTTCCGCTCCGAACTCGTCTATCGTCCTGAGGAGATCCCCCTCGAGTGCACACCAGGCCCGAAGGAGATGGAACAGACGCTCCACGGCGTTATGAAACTCAACGGCCTGATCATCAGATCGCTTGAAGAGATCGCCGGCAGGGGGGCAAACGCGGTCACGTACCGGGCCGGGAAGAAGTTTGGCCACGAGATAGCCAAGTACTTCCAGAAACGGGAAGACGTAGAGGGAGCACTCCGCGAGCTCTCCGACCTCCTGCGTGGTCAGTACTCGTTTGAGGTCTGGAAGCCCGAGGGTGAGGAGTCGTTCATCATAGAAAAAGACGGTGAGACCTTCATCTACCTCGTCTTCCACGACTGTATCGTCCGCCAGACGCTCAGGCGTAACGGTCTTGAACAGGGCGGTCCGCTCTGCCAGACCCTCTACGGTTACGTCGTGGGCGCGATCGAGGAGATCACCGGCCGGAAAGCCCGGCTGGAGATCGTCCATACCGGCCCGAACGCCTGCCTGAAGAAGTTGATCCTGAAATGAGGCGGAGTCATGAAGATCGCTATTGAGGAACTGGCCGGATGTTCGGGATGCACGATCGCGGTGCTCGATCTCCACGAGATGCTCCTTGATGTCATCGAAGCGGCTGAGATCGTATACTCTCCGGTGATCATGGATGTGAAAGAGCCTCCTGGGGATATCGATATCGCATTCGTGACCGGTGCCGTCCGAAACGAGGAGAACCATGAACGTCTCAAAAAGATCCGGAGATGCTCAAAGACGCTTGTAGCGCTTGGAACCTGTGCCTGCTACGGCGGCATATCGGGTCTCTCAATGCTGAGTTCAAACGAAGACCTCTTCCGGTACATCTACCAGGAGGTGGAGACGGCAAAGCCTGACGGGGTTATCCCGACCGATGTGCCGCCGTTTCTCTACCGGGCGTTCGCTGTAGGCGATCTTGCGAAGATCGACTACTACATAACGGGTTGCCCGCCAAAGGAGGCGTTTTTGAGGGAGATCATCCCCGCGATGATCGCAGGCGATACACTTGAACTCTCGCGCAAATCCGTCTGCTCGGAGTGTGACCGGTTCATGGGGCCGGTCGAGAACTGGACCCTCAAGCACCGGCACGAGGGTGTGCCTGACCGCGAGCACTGCCTGCTCGGGCAGGGCTACCTCTGTCTCGGGAGCGTCACGTTCGGCAGGTGCGGGGCAGCCTGCCCGAAGAACAACATACCGTGCCACGGGTGCAACGGCCCGTCGCTCGACATCCTCCGCGAACCCTGCCGGGATATCTACAACATGATGGTGCGGAGGATATCGGATCTCACCGATAAGCCGGAAAAAGAGGTGGAGAAGGAGCTCTACGACGTCGCCCATACGATGTACGCCTTCACCATCGGGAGTCTGATAATGGAAGACAAGGAGACGTCAAAGATCCGCGATCTGGTAAAGGAGAGGGGACGATGAAGGAGATCACGATCAGCCCGGTTACCCGGGTGGAGGGGCATGCCAACGTGAAGGTCTTCCTCGACGATCAGGGCGAGGTTGACTCGGCGCATTTCCAGGTCGTGGAGCTCAGGGGGTTTGAGAAGTTCCTCATCGGGGCAGCGATCGAGGAGGCGCCCCGGATCACGCCCCGGATCTGCGGTATATGCCCGTCAGCCCACCACCTGGCGGCGGCGAAGGCGACCGACCAGATATTCGGTGTTGAGCCGCCGGCGACCGGAAAGAAACTCCGGGAACTCCTCAATATCGGGCAGTTCATCCACTCCCACTCCCTCCACTTCTTCATGCTCGCGGCGCCTGACTTCATCCTGGGCTACGATGCGCCGGCGGAGGAGCGAAACATCATCGGGCTTGCCCGCCACTCGCCCGATATCGTGAAGAAGGCTATCGCTGTCCGGAAGTTCGGGCAGCGCCTGACCGAGGCGGTCGGTGGGAAGCCCATCCACCCATCAAACGCTCTGCCGGGGGGTATGTCGATACCGCTCACCGAGGGGAAGCGGGCTGAACTGGTCACCATGGCCGATGATGCGCTCACGATCGCCCGCGAGGGGTGGGATCTCGCACGCGGTCTCCTCGACGGCGTCGATACCGGTGTCGGCGCCGTTGAGACCGGATTCCTGGGAATGGCCATGCACGGGGTCCACTCGACCTATGAAGGGCCTGTCTCGGTGCTCGGGCCTGACGGAGGCCAGGTCGGTTCGTTCTCCGGGGCGGACTACACGGATTTCATCGAGGAGTACTCGGAGGACTGGTCGTACCTGAAGTTCTCCCGGCTCAAGGGTGGAGGCTACTACCGTGTCGGGCCGCTTGCCCGGCTCAATGTCGTGGAGAAGATGGGGACCGAGCATGCGGATGCCGCCCTCACCGAGTACCGGGAGCGGTTCGGCACCGTTACGCAGGCCACGCTCGCCTACCACCTGGCACGTTACATAGAGTTTCTCTCTTCGTGTGAACGGGCGGTCGATCTCCTCGCAAACCCGGAGATCACTGCCTCCGACGTCAGGGCCCCGGTGGGGAAGGTTGTGAACCAGCGGGGTATCGGGATCACCGAAGCTCCCCGGGGAACCCTGATCCACGACTATACTGTCAGCGAATCTGGCGTAATCGAGCGGTGCAACCTCATCGTCGCGACATGCCAGAACAACTACGCGATCGACCGAGGTGTGGAGGATATGGCCCGCCGGGTGGTGGAGAACGGGGCGTTGACTGAGGGGGCGGCGAACCGTATCGAGATGATCATCAGGGCGTATGACCCCTGTATCTCGTGCGCGACGCACGCGATCGGGCGGATGCCTCTGCGGATTGAGTTTGCCAGAAGATGAGTGAGGTGAAAAGAGATGTTAAGACAGATCCTGGGAGAATTTCTCAAACTTGATGGAGTCACCGCCGCGGTTGTGGCGGGACGGGATGGCTTTGTGATCGAGAGTGTCGTCGCCGGCGACGTGGATGTCGAGGCACTGGGCGCGATGGCCTCGACGGGCATGGGTACATCTGAGGCGATGAGCAACGAGCTCGGGAAGGGGGATATGCACCAGATGATCGTTGAGCTGGAGAACGGCCCTATCCTCCTCTCCCCGCTCTCCGATGACGAACTGATCGCCATCGTAGCGAACGCAAACGTCAACGTCGGGCGGATCCGCTACGAACTGAAGAAGAACAAGGACCGGATAATCGCTGCTCTGTGAGACCGATGTTACCGGATGGCGTCTCGCTTGGACGATTGCAGGGGCCTCTTGGGGGCCTTGCATCCATCAGCCCCGGTTTCACGGGTGCAGTGCGCATCAGCGGGCCCGGGGGGACCGGTTTTGTTCTCTTCCAGGGCGGGGATCCCTACGCGGCCGCGTTTGAGGTGACCGGTGAGGGTCAACCCCTCATCGGAGACGAGGCCTATCGACACCTGCTCGACCGGCCGATGATCGCGTACGAGCTCATCGCGTATACATCCGGGGAGATCGAGGCGGCCCGGGCGGTCTCAGAGGAGGCCGGGTGCCTGATGAGCGAAGGGCCGGCTGCTCCTGTCGGTTCGCTCGACGCGGGGTATCTCGAACGTATCGCGCGCCAGCCGGGTGTCATCGCCGTCTCGGCCTTCCACGAGGGGTTCGCCCTCCAGTCGCTGGGGTCCGCGGACTTTGAGCAGGTGGCTGCGGTCGCCGAGGATCTGCTCCGCGCCGGCACCCGTATCACCGGGGATATGGATATGGGGGATCTCTCCCAGGTGATCCTCGAGACTCTGGCAGGAAAGCTCATCATCGCACCCTACCGGGATCTCTCGGTCTGCGTGCTGGCAGGGCCCGATGCAAACCTCGGTCTGATCAGGCTCTCGATACGGAGCATGCCGGGCCGGGACGACCCCTGAGGGTGGGGACTGCCGGAGCGACGGCCGGGTGCGTGTGACGCGGATTTTGCCGGGGAACCTGGGAATTCTCCAACCGCATACCCAGAATCGTTCTCCTGACATTCTCTCTTTTTACAGGCAAAATAGTGAAATAGCAGGGGCACACTATATCAAATTGGTAACCGTCCCGTAACGAACCCACGATTATCGGGAAGGAGGTTGTGATATGAAGAAAGGTTTTGCAACAAACATCGAGAAGGATACCGTGGAGAATACCTTATTCCGCAAGGTTCTCTACACTGGAAAGTTCAGCCAGCTCGTGCTTATGTGTCTGAAGCCCGGTGAGGAGATCGGCGCGGAGGTACACGATGATATCGACCAGTTCTTCCGGTTTGAGGAGGGAGAAGGGGTTGTCGTGATCGATGGCGTGGAGCACGCCGTTGAGGACGGCAGTGCTATCATTGTGCCAAACGGCGCGAACCACAACGTCATCAATACATCAAAGACAGAACTCCTCAAACTCTACACGATCTACTCACCGCCCGAGCACCGGGACGGGGTTATCCACAGGACCCGTGAAGAGGCCATGGCCCAGGAGGAGCACTTCGACGGGAAGACGACGGAGTAGAGGGTCTACTCCGGAACCAGTTCCTCTTTTTTTGTCTCTGAGCTCCCGATATGGGCTTATGCGGCGGCAAAAATTCTTTGGCGCGGGTAGATCCTCTCAGTCCCGCACGATCTCGCCGCCCGCCTCCCGGATGGTCTTCTCGATATGCTGGAGCAGGTCGGCGTTGTGGGTGGCAAGGCCGAGCAGTGAGAAGCCCGCCACGAGCGGTATGGGTTTGAAGATCGCAAGCGGTGGTTCTCCGTCATGGAGCGGACTCTCTCCTGGAGCGATGATGAGGGTCGTTCCGTCTCCCCAGACAGCGAGGTTGCCGTAGCCCTGCGCATCCCAGATCTTTTTGATGATCTCGCGTGTATGTAACATTCTCTCACCGAAAATGGGCCCGGAGAGTGTATCAACCTTCCGGGTGGCGGGGGTGCTGATCGGGAATACTGTCTGCCGGCAGCAGGAGCAGGGGGTCAACATTAAGGCTCTTCGGGCATGAGTTGTAATGATAAATGACGGTCGGTCTTGAGATTATATTCCTCGGTATATCACTGCTCTTCCTCATCAGTATCATCGCAAATAAGTTTTCAGAGAGACTCGGCGTCCCGGCGCTCCTCATCTTCCTCATCGTCGGGATGCTCGCAGGCTCAGAGGGTCCGGGCGGGATCCCGTTCGATGACCCGGCAGTCGCCCAGACCGTCGGGATCATCGCGCTCGCCTACATCCTCTTCGCCGGCGGTTTTGATACCCGGTGGGAGGAGGTCCGGCCCATATTCTGGCCGGGGGTCGCCCTCTCGACCGTCGGGGTCGTCCTGACTGCGGTCATCCTCGGTCTGTTTGCATGCCTTGTCCTCGGTCTCTCCCCGCTCACCGGGTTACTCCTCGGGGCGGTCGTCTCGTCCACCGATGCGGCAGCGGTCTTCTCGGTCCTCCGGATGGCCCGGGCGCGCCTGAAAGGGAACCTGCGGCCGTTCCTTGAGTTTGAGTCAGGGAGCAACGACCCGATGGCGGTCTTCCTCACCACAGGCGTCATCGCCCTGATCCTCGCCCCCGGTACATCGATACTCACACTCGCCCCGATGTTCGTGCAACAGATGGTCGTCGGAGGACTCCTCGGGTATGTGCTGGGGAGGGGCGTCGTCCTCCTCATCAACCGCCTCAAACTCGAGTCGGAGGGGCTCTACCCGGTCCTCACACTCGCCATGGTGCTGATGATCTACGGGCTGACCGCCACACTGGGGGGAAACGGGTTCATCGCCGTCTACGTCAGCGGTCTTGTTATCGGAAACAGCATCGTCGTCTACAAAAAGAGCCTGATCCGGTTCCATGACGGCATCGCGTGGTTGATGCAGATCATCATGTTCCTCGCCCTCGGTCTGCTCGTCTTCCCCTCAGACCTCGTGACGGTGATGATCCCGGGTCTCCTCATAGCATTCTTCCTGTTGCTGGTCGCCCGACCGATCGCTGTCTTCCTCACGCTCCTGCCCTGGAAGATGCCGATAAAGGAGAAGGCGCTTGTCTCGTGGGTGGGGCTCCGGGGGGCTGTCCCGATCATCCTTGCGACCTACCCGCTCGTCGCCGGTGTGCCGGACGCGGCGATGATCTTCAACATCGTCTTCTTCATCGTCCTCGCTTCAGCGCTCATCCATGGGACATCCATCCCCACGGTCGCCCGGTGGCTCGACCTCGCCGCGCCCCTCCATGAGAAGCGCAGGCTCTCCCGGGAGTTTGAGGTGGATCCAAACACCCCGAGCGAGCTCATCGAGCTGACCATACCCCCCGATGCGACGGCGGCCGGGCAACAGGTCGTCGACCTTGGGCTTCCGGAGGGGGCGCTCATCATACTCATGCAGAAGGAGAACGAGCGGTTTGTCCCGTCCGGCAGCACCGTCATCGAGGCCGGCGATACGCTCCTCCTCCTGACGACCGATGACATGGTCGAGAGCGTCAGGGCGCGGTTCCTCGAGACCCGGGAGGAGGGAGGCGCGGGTCACGCGGTGTAGGCAGGTAGATCGGGATCCTGTGGCATCCTCGCAGAAAAAACAGGAGAGGTCTTGAGATCTCACGGGGTGTTGAGGGTGTTACTCCGGACGATCTTCTTTACCACCTTCTCCCAGGTATCGGTTATGAGGAAGCTCTCCTCCATGAACCCTACGACCTTCTCAAACCTCTTCATGGGGAATGTTATCGTCAGCACGTCGGAGGGGACACAGGGCCGTGCAGAGGGGTCGAACATGCCGAAGACCACTTTCGGATCTTCTTTCTGCTGCTCAAGCCAGGGGTAGTAGAAGATCGAACTGCACCCGGAGCCGAACGGACATATGACCCCGTTCGGGTCGGACTGGTCGAAGTTTGCGAGCGTGAAGAGCCCGGAGAGTACCTCGGGCCGGGCGAAGAAGATCACTGCGTCCGGGTTGTCTTCGGGCGTGAGGTGGTCCCAGCGCTTGAAGGTGATGCTCTTTCCCTTCGTCGGTATCTGGTGGGCAAATTCGCGGTCGAGTTCAGCCACGATCTCCGGTGTCTGCTTGTAGCGCTCCCCCTCGATCACCCCGGGCTTTCCGTAAGAGAGGAAATAATTGAAATCCGGGAACCGCTCGCCCTCGTAGCCGAGGTAGAACTTCCCACCACGGCACCCGATCGAGTCCTCGTCGAAGATGAGATCCCGCCCCTTCCGGACCTTCGTGAGGTCGCAGACGAAACATCTCCAGTCTTTCGGGGCCGGGACTCTCTCTGCCCCGGCGGTCGGGCCGGCGACTTCAAAAGCGATCGGGAGGTCTGTCCCCGGGAAGTACTTCTCGTGATGCCGTATGTAGGCGTCTCGCAGTGCAGTATCCATAGAGTTCCATGCTCAGGCAATCGTAAATAAGATTCTGGTTCGTCTGGAGGAAGGCCGGGCGGCGCCGGAGCCCTGCGGGGTCGCTCTGCTGGCTCTCGGTGTGGATGAGGGGCGGCCGGGTGTCGGCGCGGGTGGGGGTGCTGGCCTCGAACGTGCGTTTCGCCGGCCCGTATATCGCTCCCTCCTGCCCTGCCTCCAGACGATAGACCCGGCGAGGCGACCCCGACCTTACCCTCCCCCATCATCACCCCATGCACCGTACCGTGGTGGCAATCGCGTGGGGGTGGGGGCCGGGGAGGGGAACTCCCTTCCCCGGCGAAAAGAACCATACAGTCCCTCCACAGGGCTCCCGCGCAGGAGCGGGGGTTCTCGGGACGAGAGCCCGGGAGGGGCGCAACCGTAGAGGCACCCTTGATTGTCCGTTTCGTCGGCTCATACACCGCTCCCCCCCCCCGCCCGCGCCTTCGGCGCTCCTCCCCCGCCCCGAGGGCGGGGGGCAGTGGTCGCGATATCCCCGGAAAGGGCACAAGCACGGGGGAGGCCGGCCCCTGAGAGGCGACCCCGACCTTGCCCTCCCCCATCATCACCCCATGCACCTTACTGTGGTGGCTATCGCCCGGGGGTGGGGGCCGGGGAGGAAAACCCCGCCGGCCCTTTCCCGGTGTCCCCGCGCAGGGGAGCGGGGGCTCTCATGGCGAGATTCCATGAAGGATGCAGCCGGAAAAGAGGAGCTTCAAGGGGATTTTCTCGAATGCAAAAACCGACGGTATTCTATGGAGTCAGAGCGATAATTTGTATGACGGATATGGAGTGAGGAGGATATCTATTTGTTGCAAGGGGCATGGATCATACAGGTTCTGTGCTGTCCTCATTTGTGGGGTAATAGTTCTCCTCCGGGAGCAATCGGATAATGACATTTGATAGTTCAGAGATCATCATCTACCAGACCGATGACGGGCAGACCCGGATTGACGTCCGGATGGAGGAGGAGACCGTCTGGCTCTCACAGGCGCAAATGGCGGAGCTATTCCAGACAACGAAACAGAATGT
>JAAYND010000161.1 GCA_012521035.1 Methanomicrobiales archaeon | reverse complement strand
TGCGCGGATATATGCCCGTCGGGTGCGATCGTTATGGAGGGGCGGCGATGAAACCCTCGTTTGATATCCTGATCGTCGGTATCGGTGGCCAGGGAACCGTTCTCGCCTCAAACGTCCTCGGCGAGGCATGCATCATCGAGAACCGGAGCGTCAGGAGCGCAGAGACACACGGCATGGCACAGCGCGGCGGATCGGTGGAGAGTCATATCAGGATCGACGGGAAGTTCGGCTCTCTAATCACACCGGGGACGGCCGATCTCCTCATCGCCTTCGACCTCATCGAGGCTCTCCGCTACCGCCACTACCTCCCTGCTGGTGGGCGGCTTATAACAAACCGGCATTTTGTCGTCCCGACATCAGTCTACCAGCAGGAGCTCGTGGAGCCGGATGAGGAGAGCATCCTCGCCGCGCTCGCCGGCCTCGACGTCGTCTGCATCGATGCTCTCAAGCTCGCAGAGGAGGCAGGGAGCAGCCTCTCGCAGAACATCGTTATGCTCGGGGCCGCATCCGCCGATATTCCCCTCCGGATTGAGACGCTCGAGGAGGCGGTGCGGCGGTGCGTTCCGCCGAAGACCGTCGCGGTCAACGAGAAGGCCTTCCGGCTCGGACGCGCGGCGGTGGGAGAGCGGGGTGTGCCTTGAGCGAGGCACCCTGCCCCTCTCAATCACCTTTACCGGGGAGGTTTGCGCCCCCGGAACCTGTATTTACCATCCCGGCAAGAATCTGATACACCATGAGCGAGCGGCACAATACTCAACAGACAGAGCATCCTGCAGGTTCCTCTCTCACCATCAGCGATGCCGGCCGCGAGCGACAACTCGCGTTCTTCAAAGACCCGGAGATCCCGGATTACATCCAGCGGCTCGTGGAGGAGTACATCGAGAGGAAGACTTCCAAGGCATGGGACGATCCGGCCGTCCTCGACCGGATGCGTAACGCCATCCTCGTCCAGAAGAGCCAGTACTGGAAAGGGCAACCGGTGAGCTACCGGAAGGCCTACCCGGTCCTCGGCTACCTCGCCTACCACGCGCCGGTCTACCTGGTGCAGTTCGAGCATATCCTCTGGCAGATCATCGAGCAGGGCCTCGCAAAGTCTCATATGCGCATACTGGACCTGGGCACCGGACCGGGGGTCGTGCCGCTCGCTGTGATCGACCTCCTCGAGCGGACAGGAGCCGGAACGGCCGAGATCTACGCGGTTGAGCGCTCAGAAGAGCACTTCGAGGCCTACAACGCCCTGGTCCCGGCCGCTGCAGCGGCACAGGGTGATGCGGTGCGGGTTGAAAGGCCCATCCGCGAGGATATCAGGACGCTTGTGGCTGGCGATCTGCCCGATCATGTCGACCTTATGGTCTTCTCAAACGTCCTCGGTGAGCTCCGCGACATGGATATCGATGAGCGTGCCGACCTCGTCACCGGCCTTGCCGATCGTCTCGCACCCGACGGGACGATCATCATCGTCGAGCCGGCAGACCTTGAGAACGCAACCACCATGCGCCGGACCGTGCGCGCGATCAGGGATCGGGGGCTTTCCATCTACAGTCCATGCTCGTTCATATGGGGCACCGCCTGCAACCCCGAGAGATGCTGGACGTTTGAGCAGAAGAACAGTATCCGGCCGACCCGGTTGATGGAGCGACTCTCAGAGGGGGGGAACGGATACCGGTTCATCAACGCCGATATCAAGTACTCCTCCGCTCTCCTGCGAAAGGATGGGAGGGTGCAACACACCTACCGGGTGCCACCCGGAGCGAAGTTCGCCCGTTTCTCCCACCTCCGCAGGCACCGCGACAGGACGATCAACGTTGTCGCGGCGCTTATGTCAGGAAATCTCGGCGATGACCGGACGAAGGTCTACAGGGTCTGCGACGGGACGCCGGCAGATCCGGTCTACGCTGTGATCCCGGCGACCCTCCGTGGCCCGAACCGCGATATATTCGCGGGGGTTGGATATGGTGATATCATGGAGCTCCGGGGGGTTCTCGTCAGGTTCAACCGGGATCACAACGCATACAACCTCGTGATCCTCCCCCGGACCCGGATCAGGCCGGTAAGTGTAGCGTGAACCTATACCACCTCCCCTCCCGCGCGGAGTGTCCAGGCAGTCCTGAGCGCGTGGAGCAATCCGCCGTAGCCGAGGCTGACCGCGATGATCTGGACGATACTCCCGAGTAGCGGGATGAATATGAGTACCTGCAGGATCACAAAACCGAGGATGAACACCTCGGTTGGCCCGGGCTTCCATCCCGTGCGTGATGCGATGACGTCTCCAAGGGCGTATGCGACAAAGAGTGACGAGATCATCAGAGCGATGATGAAGAGCAGTCCGGCGATGATCGCGAGGGGCAGGCCGATGATAGTGACGGCGACGATGAGGAGGAGGATCATTGATATGATGATCGCGAAGAACCCGGCGATCGTGAGGACGACCGGTCTCCCCTCAACCCCCCTGACCACAGCCGCAAACGGGGCCGGAAAGACCCTGACGAGGATGAGACCGAGGATCAAAAACCCGATGGCGGCCAGGATCGAGAAGAGGCCGGGAAGAGGGAGCGTCGGTTCCTGAACCTCCTCAAAGACCACGTTCCCGGCTGTGCCAATGTTAGCAAAGGTGTTTGCTGAGACGGTAAGGTTCTGCAGGACCGATCCCTCGTTTGTTACGTCCCCGGCACTGATCAGAGCGTCACGCCTTATGACGGCATCCTTCCCGATCCTGACCGTGCTGCCGGTGATGAGGACGTTTGTCGCGTTCCCGTTCACCTCGATCACGCCACCCGCAGCGAGCACCTTCCCGCCGACATCGCCGTTGATGATCAGGGTACCCCCCGCGGCTATGACATCGCCCTTGATGGGCGCGTTCACCGCTACGCGCCCCCCGGCGACCGTCAGGCTATCAACCGGGGCGTTGACGGTCACAGTCCCTCCTGATGCGATCAGATCGTCGGGGATGGGGGTATCAATCACGGACTGATCTCCGCTCATGAAGGTGAGTGCCTGCACACCTGCCGGCATGAGCAGCAGGCCGAGGATGATGACTGCCAGATACTTCATAGAGGGGGAGGTACCTCACCCCTGAAATAAAGGTTCGCGTGATAGAGGAGCAGGCATCCTGCACTGCTGGAGCGGTGCACCGGGCCCTCATCCAGGCACCGCAGTGCAAGGAAGGCCATGAGCTTCCCGGCACCGCCCCTCGAGGATCGGGTGGGGGCCTCACGAAGAGAACTCACGGTGGCAAACTCATCAGCGGTGCGCCGACCGGCCCGTATCCAGCATCTATTCCCCGATCGGTCCTGAAATAATGGAGTTTCCCCACACTCATTCATGAGAGGTATGCATGGGCCTGCCGGAGCAGGAAAACTGCAACCCTTATATTTGACTGCGGACAAAACGTAGAGCAGAGGATAACAGACATGGGTGGCGTAAAAGATTCTACATACCTTGATGTCAGAAAGGCTCTTGCCCGACGATTCTCCCCCCAGGATGGGTGGCAGTTTGCATGGTTCCCGACCTACGGCAATGCGCAGCCTGAGTGTGTGCTCTCCCGCCGGATCGCCGGCAGGACCGAGCGCGTGATCGTGGGCGTGGAGATGGCGCCTGCGGTCCGGATGGATGCCATTGAGGAACTCCAGGGTCAGTGCCAGGCGCTTATCGACGCGGATATCGCTCTCGATAATGCCGTTCTGGTCGTACCCACCGGCGCTGACGTCTCCCGGGTTCCCGAGGGGATCGATGTCCTGGAGATGGGCAACTGGCAGGTCGCCGGCGGCCGGATCGTCTGGTCGAAGAACATCGAACGCCGGGAGTTCATGAAAGAAGAACTCGGGAAGAGGGGGCTCGCGTAAGGCCCGCGGGCACCCCCAAACCTTTTTCTTACATCCCAAAATCAAACAACGTCGTCCGCGTCGGGTCGACATCGTGCCAGTCCCACCCGAGCGGCTCGATTATCCGCGAGAGCGGTCCTTTGAGCGTCTTTTCAAGCATCGTCTCCCAGTCAATGACGAACTCGGGCGGAACCTGATCGGCATACTCAAAGCAGACCACATCAGTTCTCGGGTACTTCGCGGTAACGGCCTTTATGTAGACCCGTTTCGGCTTACTGCCCCGCTTGAAGTCGGTCCCGAGATACTTATTTGAATACTTCGCCCCCCGGACATGGGCATCCTCGGTCTCGTAGCTATTCAGGTCCTTTCCTATCCCTCCCGGGATGCCGGCCTCATCAAGGGAGTACTCCCCGCGGCGGTACCTCCTGATGACATCGCGCAGGTAGGCCTGCACATCCGCAAATGAATCCCCCCGGAGGATCATCTCGATGACGTCGTGTTGCACCTCCCGGGTGACCTGCGGCGAGTCGCTCCGCCGGATCTCAAACCCGACGACATCGACCTCATCGACGTCTTTGCCCTCCTTCCAGATCAGGTGCCCGGCGTAGCGCTTCTTCTTGCCAGCCTGGAAAAAGCGCTGATAGACTTTCTCGAACTTGATCGAGAAGTAGTGTTTATCAGCAGCGAGTTCGCGGAGCGCGAAGTCCCCGTAACTCGCGTTCAGGCGGTCTTCGATATCTCTCGCCTTTGTGATGGTCTCTTCAAGGCTCCCCGGCGGGATCTCGACCATGCAGGAGTCGGTGTCACCATAAAGGACCGTGTAGCCGAGGCTGGTGATGAGGTCGCGGGTATGCCTGATGATCGCCCGACCGACCGATGTGACGGCCGAACCGATCTCACGGTCGTAGAGCCTGAACCTGGTGTAGCCCGAGACCCCGTAGTAGGAGTTCATGATCACCTTCAGGACGTTCTGCTGGAGGTCGTAGAGGGTGTACTCCGGCGATCCGAAGGGGTAGGTGTTTCGGAGGCGCTTGCGCTCATCCCGCTCTACGAGGAGCTCTGAGAGGATGCTCCTCGTCAACCCGTCTGGCTCCCGGGAGAACCGGATGCCGTTGGGCGCCCGCAGTTCTCCATCCGGGCTCTTCGTCTCAGGTGATGCGTTGATCGTCATCATCGCCATCGGGTAGAGCGATTTCAGGTCGAGGACCACGACGTTCTCCCGGAGACCGGTAGCGGGTTCAAAGACGGTCGCCCCCTCAAATTCGTCTCCAGCGGCAAACCCCTTCGAGGGGAGGATAAACCTGCCCGAGGCCTTGCGCAGGACATAGATATCGATGACGTTTGAGGAGTTCAGCGTCCGGTCGAGCGGGCAACCGACGTACCGCGCGATCTCGCGGTAGAACTCGATGATGTTGTTCTTTTTATCGATCCCGACGCAGAGCTCGACGTCACGGTAGTTGTACTCCACGAGACGTGCCGGGTCGGATCGCCAGAGTTCAGTGATCGTCCCGCTGTAGCGGATCTTCGTCTCCCCGAGTTCGTCCCCGGCGATCGCATCGAGCCGGTAGGACTCCTTCTGGGCCTGGTGCATCTTCCGGTATGCGCCGAGGAGGTCGAAGATCGACCTCCCCCGGACGGCGTTACGTGAGGTCTGCCCGGGAAGGCGCGCGAGGTCTTCACCGTGGAGCCCGAGCGCCGCCATCCGTCGCAGTATGTAGGGGATATCGAAATCGACGAAGTTCCAGCCGGAGAGGATATCAGGGTCGCGCTCTCTGATGTAGTCGATGAGGCCCTTGAGCATCGCCACCTCGCTTGGGAACCGGATGACGCGGTGCTCTCCATGGAGACTGAACTCCGGCGCATCACCCGAGATCCCGTCCGGAGTCCAGAGGAGGGTCGTGTAGTCCTCATCGAAGGAGTCCCGGCAGGTGATGCAGATGATCGGATCCCGATCCGGTTCCGGGAACCCATTCTCATCCACGCACTCGATATCCATGATGCAGGTCCGGGCAGGAACCTTGACGTCGGCCGGAGCAAGATCACGGTAGTCGACCGCTGGAGCGCCGGCAGGCAGTTCCATACCTCCGGTAAGATCACAGTCGATCATGAATCGGGTGGCAAACGGTATATCCGCCTCAAAGTGCTGGAAGTCGTTGCGGATATCGCGGACGTCGCCGGGGTTCCGGGTGTAGAGCCTTCGGAGCGCCTCACCCCGGATGGAGCGGTAGGTCGTACCGGGCTCTACATCGACGCCCGGCGGGAGGGGGCGTCCATCCACCTGGCCGGCGGGTGCGTAGAAGTAGGGCCGAAAACCGGTCACGTTGACCATGACAGCTCTCCCGGAGGCATCCCGGCCGAATACATGGACGACCGGGATCTCCGGGCCGACGCTGTACTCCACCTGGTGGATACCGATACGGGTCTTCCCAAAATCGTCAAGGGTTGCCGTGGTGTCTGTACGAGATTCAGGCATCGATTCAGTCATCAAATCTCCTGCAGAGCCCTTTCAGGAACGCTCCCGCCTCTGCCATCTTCTCCTCTTCCCAGGTATCAAGACTCCACTCCTCGATACCGAGGATCCCCTCGCGGCCGATCCGGGCGGGGACGCCGAATGAGCAGCCCGAGAGGCCATACTCGCCGTCGAGCATGCATGAGCAGGAGAGCAGATCGCGCTGGTCTTTGAGGATCGCCTGTATCAGCATAACGATGTGGTATGCGGGACCAAAGACCGTGCCGCCCTTACCACGGATCACCTCCATGCTCGCCCCCCGCATCTGTGACAGAATAGCCTCCCGCTCACCGTTCTCGAGATCGACGCCGGTCTTTGAGAAGAGCGGCACCTGGTGCTCGCCGTGCTCTCCAAGCACCCAGGCCGGCCCTGGAACCCCTGCTCCGCGGAGGAGACAGGCGAAACGAGCGCTATCAAGTTGACCACCAAACCCGATGCAGCGCTGTCGGTCGATGCCCATCATCTTCCAGAGGCCATAGTTGTTTGCGTCCATGGGGTTTGTGATGGTGATGACGATCCCGGGAAACCCCTGCAGGTGTTTACCGCAACGTTTCACCACCGGTACGTTCGCCTCAAGGAGGTCGGCCCTGGTCTTGATATCCGGCGTTCTCGGAGTGCCCGCCGCAAAGATGAAGATATCGGCGTTCCGCATCGCTGCCGGATCGGTAGAGATCGTGACATCGATACCCGTATGTTGTAGATCGAGTACCTGTGCACGGAGGATGGGTTCATATGCATCGTAGAGGATTAGCTCATCGGCGAGACCGAGCGCGGCGGAGAGAAACGCCGTCTCGCCCCCCACCTTTCCTACACCTAAGATTGCGAGCGAGGTCATACGTATCGTCCTGTAATAACGGTAAAAGGTTGTACGATCAACCGGCCCTGCTACACGGAGGATAGCGGTCCGACAGGGGAAGGGGGCATATTGCCGTTTTTTAGTTCCGATATCCGGGCTCCGTGGGGCGGAGCTGATATTCCTTCTTAGTTATACTTGGCGCGAGGGTATAATAATACCTCACTCCCACCTTTTTTCAATGGTTACGCTTTATCCTGGCCCTATCGAGGTCGGCGGCGTCCAGTTGAAGAACCATCTTCTGCTGGCTGCCGGCATCCTCGGGACCACCGGTGCATCGCTCGCTCGCATCCTTGCAAACGGCGCCGGCGGTGTGGTCACGAAATCCATCGGTCCGGACCCAAAAGAGGGGCACCCCGGCCCCTGCCTGATCGTCGTCGACGGCGGTATCATCAACGCCATGGGCCTCCCGAACCCCTCTGCCGCGTTCGTGGATGAACTGGCCGCCCTGAAGGGTGAGCCGGTTGTTGTGAGCATATTCGGGGGGACGCCGGAGGAGTTCCGGACGGTCGCCGACTGGTTTGTTGACCGGGCATCCGGGCTTGAACTGAACCTCTCCTGCCCCCATGCCGAGGGTTACGGGGCTTCTATCGGGAGCGATCCTGCTCTCGTGGAGGAGTGCACGAGAGCGGTGGCCGCGCTCGGTCTCCCGACCTGGGTAAAACTCACCCCGAACGTCACTGATATCGCCGGGATCGGGGCGGCAGCAGAGCGCGGCGGGGCAGATGCGATCGTCGCGGTCAACACGGTGAAGGCGATGCGGATATCGACGTCGCTCCGCCGGCCGGTGCTCGGTAACCGGTTTGGCGGGCTCTCGGGGAAGGCGATCTTTCCCATCGCGATCCGGTGCGTCTACGAGCTCCACGAGGCCTGCTCGATCCCGATCATAGGCTGCGGTGGGGTATCTACAGCCGATAACGTCGTCGAGATGCTGATGGCCGGCGCGAGTGCCGTTGAGATAGGGAGCGCGGTCATCGATGATATCGGCATCTTCGCAAGCATCGCAGATGACCTCTACAGCCACGACGGTATCGATGCGCGTGAGATCGTGGGGTGTGCCCATGGATGAACAGATGCCCATCGGGGTTACGATACAAAAGATCATCCAGGAGACGCCGTCGATCAGGACATTCGTCTTTGACCACAAGATCACCATGCAACCGGGCCAGTTCGTGATGGTCTGGGTGCCGGGCGTCGATGAGATCCCGATGGGTCTCTCTTCCCCGTCATCGATCACCGTCTTCAAGGTGGGAGACGCGACCTCCGCTCTCTTTGCGATGCACGAGGGTGACCGGATCGGGATCAGGGGTCCGTACGGGAACGGTTTTTCGGTCACCGGAAGGACACTCGCCATCGCCGGGGGAGTCGGCGCTTCCCCACTGCTACCGCTCGTGGAGGCCGGAGCGGTCGATACCTTCCTCCTCGGTGCCCGGACAGGCTCAGAACTCCTCTTCACCGACCGGATAGGGGATGCAGCGACATTGATGGTCGCGACCGACGACG
This sequence comes from Methanomicrobiales archaeon, assembly GCA_012521035.1. Lineage (GTDB taxonomy): Archaea > Halobacteriota > Methanomicrobia > Methanomicrobiales > Methanoculleaceae > Methanoculleus. Next base: position 6,654 of record JAAYND010000161.1, on the reverse strand, counting down.
GCACCGCCGGTCACCATGGGTTTGTGACCGATCTCATCTCAAGGGTGGACCTCGCTGACTTCAGCCACATCTGCGTCTGCGGCCCTGAGGTCATGATGATGGCGGTGCTCGGCATCCTTGACCGGGAAGGGTGTGCGGAGCGGGGACAGTTCTCTCTGAACCGCTACATGAAGTGCGGGGTCGGTCTCTGCGGATCGTGCTGCACCGACCCGCACGGCCTCCGGGTCTGCCGGGATGGCCCTGTCTTCACCGGCGACGTCCTGCTCAACAGTGAGTTCGGGCACTACGCACGCGACGCGAGCGGCCGGAGGTATAGAGTCTGATAGGGTCGGTGCGCGGTATTTTGCACATCCGCCATCTCTGTGGATGATTGGGTCTTGTAAACTCCCACACCCGGCGCTGACCGTGCGCTCCTCTCCCGCTATTCAGGATCGTCAGGCGATGAAGTCCTCCTGCGGCCTGAAGAGGAGAGAGAAGATGTTCTCCAGCCACCCGAGCACTTTCGAGAAGATCGAAGTCTCCTCGGCGGGGGGTGGAGGGGTCACCTCAGCCACCGCACTGGCGCTACCGGCCGCAGGAGTGGTCACGCTCTCCCGGGGCGCGGTCTCATCTGCCGGGGCACTCCTGCTCTCACTGGCGAGCAGAGATTTATCCCGTGTGAAGAGGTGGATAGACTGGTCGCCACCCCCGATCACGAGGAATGAACCGTCGGGAGTTACCGCGATCGATTCCACGCGGTCATTGAAGGGAATCGTCTGAATCTCAGCCCCGGAGCTATCGAGAACAAGCACCGATCTGCCCGAAGCGGCAAAGACCTCTCGTGCCTCCTCCGTCAGCGCTGTCGAGGGGACGGGATCTCCGGTTGGATACTTCCAGAGGTGCTCACCTGCCCCCGTGGAGAGGTAGATACACCGGTCATCTGATCCCGCGGCCACGAACCGGCCATCAGGGGTGAGGGCGATGCCCTTCACACGCTTCCCGGTCCCATAACTCCAGGACTCTCCCTCCCTGCTATTGAGGTAGTAGACACCCTGGTCATCGCACCCTGCTACGATTATAAGCCCGTTCCTGGATATGGCGATGTCGTAACTACGGGTACCCATATCGTAATCCCAGAGCTCTTCTTTGTCAGGGTTGAAGATGTATATCGCACCGTTATCGCACCCGGTGGCAATGTACATGGCCCTGGAAGGGAGATCTGAAGAGAGATCGGATGAGATATCTACGCTACGGTAGACAAACGTCGTCTTCTCGGTCCAGAGCAGATCGCCGGTACTATCAAAGAGATAGAGTTTATCAGCAGCGACACCGATATGCGACCCTTCAGGTGATATGCCAACGCCGTTTACCCTGGAGCCGACTGTAGTTCTCCAGAGTATGTCCCCATCTCGATCCATGAGGTGGACCGTCGAGCCCGCACCGGCGACGATCGCGGTGCCGTCCTGCGAGATGGCCACAGAGGCGACGGCATCATTGGCTCCCATGTTCCAGAGAGGGACATACATCCCTTCTATAGCTGAGGCAGACCCGCACAGGGCAGGTATCAGAAAGAAGAACAGAAGGAGTGATAGAGATCGACCACGATCCCCGTGCCCGGACTGCGCTGCTCGCCCCATCTGTGAATCAGTGCCTCTCCTCGCACAGAAATGTATTGAAGACATCTCCCCCGATGACACCGGGTCCAGACTACTCAGATGGACTATTTATATATTTTGGAGATGCGCAAACGGCCAACTTCTTCAGGTGATACGTCGGTATCCTCAGGCTCCTGCCAGCCCCGGGTATGATAAGGTCGAGACTGAGACCTCCCGTCGCCCGGGATCCGGTGAAATGGGAGATTCACCCGACTCTACAGGGAACCCTGGCCGGAACCGCAGAGATCATCCTGACTGTACTCTATCGAAGGATCGATCGTCTTGAGGTCTTCCAGTTTGTTGATATTTGTAAACGTCAGCAGATCCGGGTCGATCTTCCTGATCTCCTCGATGCTCACATACCGGGTGTTAATATTCCATATCATCGTACGGAGCGAGAGCGAGTCATGCTCCTCCAGGTAGCTGAGCAGTGCGCTCGTCCGGTAAGCCGCATGGAGTGGTTCAAGCATATCGGCGTTCCAGCAGGGTATGGCGGCATCATAATCCCCGATAGAATCAAAGAGCAGTCTCACCACTGCCGGGCTGATACAGGGCATATCGCAGGCGGCAACAAAGACATGCTCGCCATGCACTGCAAGCGCTCCTGCGTGCAGGCCACCGATGGGTCCGATCCCCCTCCGGAGATCTGCTATACACCTGATATTATCCCCGAGATGGCAGAACCGCTCACACTGTTCGGGATCCCGCGCGACCACCACGATCTCGTCCACCACCTCCTGCAGGGTATCGATGAGACGATCGATGAAGGTCTTACCCTGGAACGTGAAGAAGTACTTCTCCCTTCCACCGGCACGCCGTGCATCTCCCCCGACAAGGACAATCGCTGACCGCATACTCTCTCCCTATCCTCAGACTCGCTCCCGAAAGTGGATCAGTTCAGTAATGCAGGCGTTATAGGGCACATCGATACCATGTCGCCGCCCGAGGTCGACCACAGCGCCATTCAGGAAATCGATCTCAGTCCTCCGACCCAGGGCGAGATCCTGGAGCATCGATGAGTGGTGGGCGGCCGTTGCCGGGAGCTGAGCGGTCCTGAGATACTCGAGGTATGCGTCCGCTGTCTCCCAGGGGAGGGCGACGCCCTCGGCCTCCACCACCCGGTAGGCCTCCCGGACGACCTCGGTGATGATCGCCCAGGCGTGTGGATCGGTGAGCGCACCATACGGGACACCTGCGATAGCGCCGAGAGGATTTAGCGCGGAGTTGTAGAGGGTCTTTGACCAGAGATCGCTCCTGATTCCGCCGGTCGCTTCAACCCGGATCCCGGCCTCGCCGATGAGGTCTGCGAGTTGCCTGACCGCACCATCCATGCCGGACGGGAACCGCCCGAGTCTCATGGGCGCTGCCTCCACCGAGACGTGGACCGCTGCATCACCCCGCCACTCAAACCCGGTGATGATCATACCGCTTATGACCCGATCGGTGAACCTGCTGATGATCTCCTCGTTCCCGATGCCGTTCTGGAGGCTCACCACCTCACGCCCTCTGATAGCGCCGGAAAACTGCCGGCAGACTGCCTCCGTATCGGTGGACTTTGTGGTTATGATGTAGTAGTCGGCATCCCGCCAGGCGTCCGGCAGGTCTTCTGAGCAGCTGAAGTGGTATGTGCCCTCCCCCCATATCCCGGTCATCAGGAATCCGCGCTCTCGCACCGCATCTACATGCCGCTCCCTGGCAACGGCATGGACATCCGCGACACGGGATAGCTTTGCGGCGACGGTCAGGCCAACCGCCCCCGCCCCCAGGACCACGACCTTCATGCTCATTATTATCAGCAGGGTTACCAGTTAATCTCTCTCATTCTCCTGTGTGCAGGGTCCGGGTGTGCGGCGCTCCATGGCGAGCAGGGCCTCCTTGATCTCGATCTCGGGGGAGAACCCGCCAAGGCCGGTCTTCGCGACAACGCGGTGGCAGGGTACCACAATCGGGGTCGGGTTCCTCGCCATGGCCGATCCGACCGCCCGGGGTGCGGTCCCGACCTCTCGCGCGATATCACCGTAGGTTCTCGTCTCTCCGCAGGGGATCGCCTGTACTGCGCGGTATATCCTTGCAAATGTCGATTCACCCTCGGTTGCGATGCTCTCAAGGGAGGAGAGGTCTGCCGGCAACCCGGCACAGTAACGCTGGATCTCACGGGGGACGGGACCGATGACCCCTTCCCGCGAGAAACGCACCCGGTAGATGAGGTTCCCCTCCCATGTCACATGGACGTGCCAGAGTCCGAACCGGCACGATCCCATCACGATCGCCATCTGTCAGCCTCCTTTCTGAATGTATCGATGGTGCAGGTCGCCATCTCCTCCTGCATCCATGGCGGCAACCCGGCACGGACCCGGGGTTCCAGGAACCGCCGTTCTCCAAGGACGAGCACGCCCCGGTCTTCCGGCGCCCGGAGGACCCGTCCAAGCGCCTGCATGGCGCGGTTGACTGCCGGGAGGGTGTAGCTGATGAACTCGCCCTCGGCCCCGAACTTCATCCGGAAGTAGTCGATCACCATCCGGCGGACACGGTTGAAGGGCGCGAGCGGAAGGCCGATGACAAGCGCTCCTGCAAGCATCTCACCCCGGTAGTCCAGACCTTCACTCCATTTGCCCCCGCAGACCGCAAAGAGGACACCTGACCGGCCCGAGCCCGGGAGGGCCATAAACTCCTTGAGCATGGTGGCGGCGGTCGCAGTCTCTTTTGGCTCGATGTAGATCTGCTTCTTCCTGATCCGGGGGGCGCATCGCTCCGCGAAGGTGTTGACAAGATCATAGGATGGGAAGTAGATGGCGAGGTTCCCCGGGAGGGCGGCAAATGTGGTTATGTAGTCCATGGTCCGCGCGAGGTTCTGTGCGTCCCGGCGCATCGAGTAGGCGGTCGTGATGTCGTCGGCGCAGAAGATGCGGCGGTTCTCGGGGGGGAAGGCGTTCGGGAGCGAGAGTGCAGAGACCGGGAGGTCACCGAAGTAGTAGCGCTGGTAGCTCTCGATGGGAGAGAGCGTGCCTGAGATCAGGACTGAGCAGGCATGCGCCTGAACGATATCCTGAAGCTTGGTGCCAGGGTCGATGTTCCTGACCTCGAGTGCCACCGACCCATCATCCTCCTTCCGGTAGACTGTCAGGTAGGCCGGATCAGCCGCCGACCGGAATATCCGGTAGAAGAACTCGGTCAGCCGCTCGATCGCGCTCTCCCGGAACTCGCCTGCCTGCATGTTCTTCTCACGGATCCCTTCGCTGATCTTGAGGAGATCATCCACGACCGATTCCATGTTCTGGTAGAGTGTGCCCGCGAGGATCATCCGCTGGAATATCGCAGGATCGAACCAGTCCTCGATCTCGTGCGAGGCCTTGAGCGCGTCCATGAACCTGGTGATCTGCGGAAGGATCTGGGTTATGGCATCCGCCTGGTGCTCTGACCGCCGCCTGCCGGCGAGTTCATGCTCAGCCTGCATGATATCACGCTCATCGATCGTCACGCTCTCGATGCTCTGGACGACATCTCCGCAGTTATGCGCTTCATCGATGAGCAACAGGGCATCGCTCCCCTCGATACCGAGCGAGAGGTAGAGTTGTTCCCTTATGGCATCGTTGAAGAGGTGGTAGAAGTTCACGAGGATCACGTCAGCGTCCCGGGCGGCGTGCATCATCGTATCGTAGGGGCAGATGCTGCCGCAGAACCCGGCGAGCTGATCAGGCCAGATCAGTTCGGTGCTCACCCGTTCGGCACGGGTGCGCAGGGCAGCTGACGGGATCATCTTCAGCGCTCCATCCTCGGGTTCCACGAACGACTTGCCGTGGATGAAGTAGGGGCAGATGAGCGGGTGTTCCGGGTCCATCTTCCGGATCTGCTGCTTGATGTGACGGTCGTTCACCGGGATGAGCGCTCCCTTCTGCGCCCGCTCCCGCATAAGCGCCGTCGAGAAGGCCTTGACCCCTTCACATCGCCGGTAGACGTCACCCTCACCGCCGAGCGGGCACATGCTGGACTTGCCGATGAGGTAGGCGAACTTCAGGCCGCCACGCTTCTTCCGGATGAGCTCGAGCTCGCGCATGAACGTGGAGAGCTGGCTTATGGTGCGGACGGCGACGAGCACTTTCCGCCCCCGACTCTCTGCGAGGAGCGCGGAGACCACACTCGATTTGCCGCTTCCGGTCGGCGCATCGATCATGGCGATACCGCCGTCGCGTGCGACAGATGCGGCCACCTCAAGCATCTTCCGCTGATGAGGCCGGTATTCCCGGTATGGGAACCAGTCGTCAAGGGACTCCATTAATTGTACATATCGCCGGCAGACCTCAATGTTGTTTGGGTCTCCATGGCAGATCGGAGCGCGGGGTCCATCGAACCCACGCTCCATGTGGCCTGCTAACATGCGCCCTGCACCCGCAGTCCGGATCTCTCCTCTCGTCTTGAGGTGACCTGCCCCGGCAGGTCCGGGGGTATCAGACCTGCGGCAACATATAACCGATCGTGTCGCGCTGCCTGTAAATTCCCGGCGGAGAGGCTCTCCCGGAACCTGTGAGTGTGCAGGAGAAAGGATATTAATGAGCAGGATTCCCGGAAATAATAGTGTTCCGGCCGTATAACATCTACCTCACGGATCGTTCCTGGACGCGCATGTATTCCAGGGGGTTTTTCCGGCCTCTGCCATCGTAAAAGGGATATGGGCGGAGAAGAGAGGGATCTGCGCGCCTGCTCTACCCTGCGCTTCCAATCTTTCCCAAAAAATCGCCATCATTCCGCGTGGTCTTAAAATCCCTGGCAAGAACATCATTTATCGATTCCTCGTGTCTAACAGCAGAATTTAACTTATGGCAAAGATAAGCGCTCCAAATGAGGATATATTCTCTTCACAGAACGATCAATTCGAAACATATTAATAGCAATCCCAAATTACTCATTAATTGGACCTATACAATCAGATTACTCGAAGGTATAGGTAGGACGTTTAGAGAGGTGTATGAAAAATGGTGTTCCATCCTCCAGTTGCTATAGTAGCAAAAGCGGGTGATGCCGG
>JAAYND010000160.1 GCA_012521035.1 Methanomicrobiales archaeon | reverse complement strand
TGATCGAGTTTCAGAACGTCACCGTCGCCCGGGACGGGAGAAGACTCCTCGACGCGGTATCGCTCACGATCCGCGAGGGGGAGCATGCCGCCATCCTCGGGCCGAACGGTGCCGGCAAGACGTCGCTTGTCAGGGCGATCATGCGTGAGTACTACCCCTCCTCCCCGGGCCCGGAGACCATCTTCCGGTTCCGGGGGCGGGATCGGTGGGATGCATTCGATCTGCGCTCCCACATCGGCATCGTCTCCGGCGACCTCCAGCAGACGTTTACCCGCCCTATATCGGGCCGCGAGGTCGTCCTCTCGGGGTTCTTCGCAAGTATCGGGCTCTTCACCCACGCCGTGACGCCGGATATGGAGGAGAGGGCTGACAGGATCCTCGCATTCCTCGGGATAACCCATCTCGCGGACCGTCCCATGACCGCGATCTCCTCCGGTGAGGCGCGCCGCCTCCTGATCGGGAGGGCGCTCGTCCACGACCCGGAGACTCTCCTCCTCGATGAGCCCGCGGCAAGCCTCGACCTGCACGCGCTCCACATCCTCCGTAAGACCCTCAGAAAGATCGCACGCTCTGGGACCGGCATCATCCTCGTGACCCATAACCTCCACGACATCATCCCCGAGATCTCCCGGGTCATCCTGATGCGGGACGGGACCATCTGGCGGGACGGCCCGAAGCCGGAGATCCTGACCGATGAGGCCATCGGCGGGCTCTTCGCGGTCCCGGTGCATGTGGTGGAGGCCGGTGGCTACTATTATGCGACGGGGTATTAGGGTAGGGAATGGTATTCCAGGACGATTGATAGGCGGCGACCGCCGGGGGACAAATTCATATCTCCGGCTTCTGATAGAACCTGGTAAACAGTCATGCCTGCCACACAGGATCTAATCCGGAAAAAACGGTCCAGTATCCTCGAAATAGCCGGGCGACACGGCGCCAGGAACCTGCGGGTCTTCGGCTCGGTCGCCCGCGGCGAGACGGGCCCGGAGAGCGACTTCGACCTCCTCGTGGAGATGGAGCCGGGCAGGAGCCTCCTCGATCACATCGCGCTTATCCAGGATCTGGAGAACGCCCTCGGGTGCCGGGTGGATGTGGTGACGGAGACGGCGCTCAAGGAGCGATACAAAAAGAGGATCCTCGAAGAGGCAGTGCCGCTATGAGGGACGGAAACGATCGATGAGATTGAGTGATACGTGGAAAGCTTCCTCTCTTTCGCATCCCGCAGGCGGCGCTGCCTCAGATCCGCGTATGTCGCTATACAGAGATCTTCTGGTCAGGCTGAATATAGCTTTTTCGTAGCTGCTTTGAAGCATGCTCTGGATCCAAGAGCGTGGCCTCCCACCCGTTTAAGAAGGATGGGGTGTGTAATACCCTGAGATTGCGTTCTGCCGGCCAACCACCGGTGTGGGCAGGGGTTCCAAAAGGTATTGCTACATACTATAATTGGCTGGCATAGGTCATCACTCCAATAATGATTGTAAGTATTGCCATTATGACACTAAGAAGCCGCATATCTTCAGCTATGTAGTTAGCGCTCTCTGCTAACCGGTTGGCGTTTTTGGTCAGATTTAAGTTATGTTCTGTTGACGAGTAGCAGTATTTCATCTCGATTTCATTGTAGAACGTATCTATCGATTGGATCGCATGCTCAAATAGGGATGCGTAGTATCTGTTTAGCTTCATGTCTTCTTGACCATAATAGTTGATGAAACTAAGTCCGTAGATAAACTCACCTTTTGCCTGCCGTATGATCTCTATGGAGGCCTCTATGTTTTGGCTCTTTTTATCTACCTTGATCAGATCTCTTATTTTATAGTGATAGGTGTTGATTTTGTTCTGATACCATTGGAGGATTTTGG
>JAAYND010000159.1 GCA_012521035.1 Methanomicrobiales archaeon | reverse complement strand
ATCCTCCGCGCCTCCTCCGGATGCTCCATCAGATAGATGATGGCCTCTGCGATCGCATCCGGGCTCGTTGGATCGACAAGGACCCCGCACTCCGTCTCGATAACCACTCTCCGAATCTCGGGGAAGTCGCTCGCAACGATGGGGAGGCCGCAGAGCATGTAATCGAAGAGCTTGTTTGGAAGGCCTATGTAGGCGTTGTGGTAGTCAGGCTGGAAGATAAGGAGACCAATGCTTCCCGCGCGCAGGGTCTCGTACATCTCCCGGTAGGGGAGATAGCCAGTCATCATGATCTCCGGCCGCGGGTCTGCCCCTGATATAATCGCTCTGATATCCGCGCGGACGCTCCCAACGAGTGTCAGAGAGATGTCGGGGAATATCGCCGTCACCTTTGAGATCGCCTGGATACACTCCTGGATCCCGTGAAACATCTGCATGTTTCCGGCCATGTAGACCACACCATGCCTCTCCTTTACCTCTGGATCCGGCGGTGCCAGGCCTGCGACCGAGTAATTTGATACGATTACAGGTTCCACCCTACCCCCCCGGAATCGCTTAGCGACACTCTCACTGACTGCAATCTTCGCGTCGGCAAACCGCGCAAGCAGGAGTTCTATCCACGATATTATGGCCTCAAGAATAGGTGTGTTCGGGATTCCAAGATCAAACGGGATCTCACTTGGCCAGTGCTCGTGGATATCATAGACGACCCTTCTGCCCTGAGTCGCCTTCAGCAGGAGCGCGAGCAAGAGGGCATCTGGCTCATGGCAGTGGATGACGTCGCATTCTTCGCCCCAGCATGCCCGGAGCACCCGCCAGAGCGTCACCCCATGGAAGATAGGCGAAGCCGGTTTTGGAACAGTGATGAACCGCACACCCTCCTCCTCGCCAATCCATCTGGCATCCGAAGGGGCAATGATCGTAACATCGTGCTCCTTTGCAAGGCTCTTCGCTTCTTTCTCGAAAATCCGGCCATCGCAGGGTTGATGGGTTGTGGTGAGCATGCAGATGCGCATAGATCAGGGGGTTCATGCACCCCGCCCTGGTGCGAACAGGAGGAGCTGAACGCCCCTCGTTATATGGGGGGACTTTTATAGTTTGTCATGGATGCCCGTCCCTTTAAGCAGGAAACGGAAACTCATGGACCGCCTGCTACGTAGACTGTGCACCCACGCCCCTATTATACGAGGTATCATTCTCTACGGGCGCCCATTGAGTCACTCCCGGTCACGATTGTAACGACGCGATAATTCGGTGGAGCTCCACCGCCCGTCGCTCCACAGAGAAAGCCTCACGCACCCTCTCTCGTGTGGCAGACCCGATATCTGAAGTGAGTGCTTTGGAGATGGCATCAACGGTCGCCTGGGCATCCCCATACGGCACCACAAACCCCACATCACCCACCACCTCCGGGAGGGCGCCCCTATCTGTCACCACGGGGATGCACTCACAGGACATAGCCTCGGCGAGCGCCACCCCGAAAGATTCTCGATAGGAGAGCTGGCAGTAGATCTTCGCGCGGCGGTACCATTGCAGGAGCTCATCCTGTGAGGGGGACGTGATAATTTCAAGGTTTGATGGAATATCCAGATTTAGAGTCTCAAACACGTCGTTAAAGAATTTCCCGAGGAAGACAAACCGCATTTCCGGGAGATGTCGGGCTACTTCGATGAAGGTATCGAGCCCTTTTACCCTGACGTTTGCCGCGCTGATGACGCATACGGTGAGGACAATCTCTTCTTTCTGCCCCATGGGTGAAAATACATCGGTATCGATCCCATTGTAGACCATCTTGATCCGGCGAGGCCCGGCGACAGAGAGGATCTCCTTCTTGCTGAACTCCGAGACCGCGAGGATACAATCAGCATTCTCCAGGATGTAGCGCACTCGCTTGGCCAGTTCTGGATCCCGGATAGCGCCGTACTCGATATCCGGTTCATTCGCCACCTCATACCCTCCCACAACAACCACCGACTTCTTCCCGAGAAGTTTCGATATCCTGACCGCAAGGTAGGAATGGTTGTGGGCAAACCATGAGAATGTTATATCAGCCTT
>JAAYND010000321.1 GCA_012521035.1 Methanomicrobiales archaeon | reverse complement strand
GAAGAGATTCAAGCGGACTGCCAATAGTCAGGGGGCTCTGGATGTGCATGCCCGGCACGGGTGGATGGACTCTCCACCACCAGCTCATCCTATGCCCTTCTCCTCCGCGGAGTCTTTGATACGAAGGTTGCTGGATAAATGGTTTGAGGTGAAGAAGGCTCAATATGGTCTCTGAGAGTATTTACCGACCGAGGAATTTGAGTGCCAGTATCCCCTCTTTCGGTTCCAGTAGTTCGCTAATTTGAAAATGGGGATATTCTTCGCTGAACCTGGAAATCAGCACAAAAGATCCATGTACATTGCAGGCGTCCCCTCATGCCTTTCACCCAAAGGAAGAGGACAACCTGCAGAATGAGTAACGGCCTCAACCCGAAAGAATGTTGTGCTTGTGCGGTCGCAGCGCATCAGTATCTGACCATCCCGATCCAGGGCAAACATACAGTGTATCCGGTTTTCAAGCCCGGGAACGCGTATCAGTTCGCGATCGGCTACACGAACGATCCGTATTACGGAACGACCTCTGGCGAGAATACATCCTACCTTGTGAGAAGCAAGCGCAAAAAAATCAACAAACAAGTTCTACTCCTATGTCACCCTCTATGTGACCACGAAAGATCGGCAGGTAACTCTGGCGGTATATCAGGTGCGGCAGGGCACCTCGAAGGTCGGATACATCGCCCGGTGCCTTGACCGGGAGTTCAACACGTGGAAGGTCTTCGGGTTTCTGACCGGGATACAGGTTCCCTTCATCGTCCCCGTCAAGATATTGCCTGGCTTCCGTTCCAGGTGCACCGGATCTACCGCTCACGGTTCGCGATCGAGTTGTCCTACCGGATGCGCAACCAGGTGAGACCAAGAACGAGGACACGAAAACCGGTACCTCTATGCAATCATTTCATTTCTGCTGAAAAACGTCTGGATCGCTCTACTCTGGACACACCTCTCGACGGCAAGGCAGGGGCCGCGAACGATTGAAATGCGCGCGCTGCGATTTGACACCTTTCGACTCATGATCCGGGAGGCAACTCGGGCATCGATGGGGAGGGTGAAAGGAATTACTGTGTTGCGGCAATCGGTTTAGAGAAAGTGTGGTGGAACAAAGGCAAATGGAAAGAGGTGTGGGATGAGATAAAGAACATCAGCCAGGCATTCAGAGGATCAAGGTTTCCAACGGTCCAGAGCAGGCAAGCAGCATGGGATCATTTTCAAACGATTATTGCAGAACAGTCGATGAGGCATTAGGGCGCGCCGGAGCGGAGGCGATATCTGGTTCGCCGACCTCAACGAAGCGTAGGGGCGTGAAAAACCAGGCATAAACAAATACTGCCCTTAGGGCCTGCAGGGAATGTTGTACGGAGACATTGAGAGATGTTTGAGGGAGAAATATCATCTCACTGAACGACATGTCGCCGTCACCTGCATCTCCACCGCGAGCCAGTTCCATCGAATTTCTTGCCAAAAAGGCAGAGATGCGCATCAAATTGTTCCTCGAATACCGAACACTCCTCTCTACCGTGTCGATGGGGAATATGATATGCACGTTTAAGGATAAGAGAGAATAGATAGTATTAGATACTATAATTACGTTCCAAATACTGAACGAGGTGTGGTGAGAGAGGAGATGCCGGAGAAAGGGAACGCAAGGATGGTAGGATTCAAGTACGAGGGGGGAAAATCTCGTGCTCAAAAAGTCAATTTAAGCCGTAAAGGTGCAATCGATTTCCGAAGAATTGAAGAAAATGTTAACAGAAAAGCTGAAAAATTGTTTAAAGAAGCCCGCCTGATGAGTCTTAAATAGTGGACTTGATGCCTTTTGATGTCAGAGCATACTTCATTTTCTGAATGTAAATATCCTCAAATATATGAAATCTTTTTCTCAACCGATTATTTTGGAGATGAAACTGTAATTTGCAGTTGCATTCGGAAAGAATGCGTTTACAGTCGGGAATGGGACTACGAATACAACGAATATTACTCCAGGACGATCGGTGGAATATTTACAGCCCTCGCAATGTTTGAAAATACGATACGAGATCCTCAGGACAGTTCTCTATCAGATGAATTAAAGCAAAAAATAGAATCGATGACGGATTCTGAAAAATCCATTATTTACGAATTAATTGAAGAATTTCCATTGAAAACTATATCAAACAGCCTATCCAGAATATCCATACGGATAAAACGAGACTTAGAAACTATTTATCTCGGATTTATTGACTTATCTCCTTTTGGCATAAGTGAAGCTTACATTGCACCACCCTTATGGATGAAACCGCCATACTATTATCTAACCTGTGAAAGAATGTATTTCCCGGATACGACTCTAAGACTTAAAGAGAATAACGCAGAATTAGTAAATTGCGTCCCATTTATCAAAGTCCAGGGTGAAGTAGCGGTCTGTGCTCAATACGCAGTAAGGATGGCTTTAATGATCCTCTCTCAAAAACCTCCGACCGTTCCCGAAATCGTCTTTGAAGCGAGCAAAAGTACTTTGAAAGGAGGTTTGGATCGAGATCAGGCAGATGGCTGGTATCCTGATGAAATCAAGCAGGCAATTGAAGATAAGGGTTATGGCGTTCATGAACTGAACAGGTTCGATATTTGTTCGTGTGGAAATGTTTTGTCAATTATCAGATGTGATGTCTGTGGTGTTGAATACACACTGAACTCTCAATTTAAAAGCCCCAATCTTGAAAACATCTATGCATACGTTGAATCTGGCACACCCGTGATCTTAGGAATAAAGAATACGAAATGGCTCCCTTGGTGGCCTGATGATGACGGCGAAGCTCATGCAATTGTCGCGATCGGGCACACAATTTCGGAGGACAATCAAATAGATGGTCTGATCGTACATGATGAGAGTACATATCCTTATCAAGTACTCCCTGAAAAACTTGAAAATGGAATGACTATTGAGAAAATAGTTGATTCTGCAATAATCCCGGTCCCAAGAGAGGTAGCAGTGGAATATCCTGTTGCAAAAGGAATCTTTGAGGAGACTGTGGCGAATCTGCAGGAATATGGCATTTTAAACAATATCATTTATCGGCCGCTATTAGTTGATGCGCACCATGCCAAAAGGATGTTAGGAGAGGTTGTACAGAGAGCAGGTATAATGGACTGTAATATTCCTGAAAACGTTAGGAAGGATTTCCTGTACGCCTATATGGATCGATATGTCTGGATGTTTGAGTTAAGATATGATACAGGTGCTGAACACTATCGGTACGCAGGAGATATCTTAATCGGGACAAAATTTCCTGCGTTGCTAGGAATGAACGTTCCAGAGGCAGAGACATATGCTTTTAAGGAAAATGAATCTGATGACGAATTAACGTTTAATAATTATTCTGACGAGTGGTCTTGAGGTCATCCCATAACCCTCCAGATCATGATGACGCATGCCAGGTGAATCAACCCG
>JAAYND010000158.1 GCA_012521035.1 Methanomicrobiales archaeon | reverse complement strand
CGGGTCCAGGGGCCGCCGGAGGCCGCTGAGGCCTTCACCGGCACCTGGGAGGATCTGCTGGCCGGCGGCTCAGGCACCGTCGGTCTCGACGGAGTCCATGATCCCGGGGCTGGCAAAACACCGGCGGAGGCCCCTGGCTTCCTTTCTGCGGCCGCATTCGCCGCGCTCGCCGTTGCATACCGCTGGAGATGTGGCCGATGACCGGACGTCTCATCCTGCTCGCATGTGCCCTCTGCCTCCTCACAGGAGTGGTGATGGCAATCCCGTGCGACCGTGACGGCGACGGCACCCTGACGGCATCTGAACTCGCGACCGCGATCCTCGACTCTCTGGATGCCCGGCACATGGGCGGAGCAATCGAGGCCTCGCCGCCTGCTGACCTCAGGGACGCCGCGTTCATCTACAAGCACTGGGACGGGAAGGCGCTCACGATAACCGATACATCAGGGCGGACGACAACGCTCACCCGCCCTATCCGGAGGATCGCGCTCTTCAACAGCGACTCCCTTGAGATGCTACGGTCGATCGGTCTTGAACCCGATAGGATCGTTGGCGTGAGCAAGTACGTCCTCGAAGATCCGATCTTCTACCCCGAGTACCAGGGGACGGCAAACCTCGGCTCGGTCTGGTCCCCTGACTACGAACAGGCGGCCAGCATCCGCCCCGATGCGGTCTTCCTCTACGCCACCATATCCCGATCGTCCTGCGACGATATCGAGAATACCCTCCGCTCCATCGACCCCGGCATCCGCTTCCTCAGGTTCGACAGCTTCCGGCCGACGGTCTACGCCGATGAGGTGCGGACGCTCGGTCTCCTCCTCGGGAAGAGAGAGGATGCGGACCGGTTCCTCGCGTTCTACGGAGACGCCACCGGCAGCGTGGCGGGGGTGGTCGATGCGATACCGGAAAATGACCGGATCCCGGTCTACCTTGAGAACTGGAACGAATACAAGAGCGCCGGGAAGGGCTCGGGTTATGACGAGAAAATCGAACTTGCCGGCGGCAGGAACATATTCGGCGACAACCCGGTCGAGTACCCGGTGGTCGACCCCGAGGCAGTCATCAGCCGGAACCCCGATGTCATCGTCAAGATCGTGGGTGCTGCCGAGGTGACGTTCGGCGGCTACGGTGACGACGAGATCTCCCCCTTCAAAGAAGTCCATCACGCGATCTCCGATCGCCCCGTCTGGAACCAGATAAAAGCAGTCAGGAATGATAGGGTCCATATCATCCACACCGATGTCATCGGGGGACCTGAGTACTTCATAGGCACCGCATACTTTGCGAAGTGGTTCTACCCCGACCTCTTCCCTGACCTCGACCCCCGCGCCATCCACCAGCAGTACCTGAAGGAGTTCCAGCGGCTCGACTACGACCTCGATAAGCACGGAACATTCGTGTACCCGACATGATGACCGATACCGGCGAGCAGGAGTACACGCGGCTCACCGAGAAGCGGGCGCTCTTCATCGTGAGCCTCATCCTGGTTCTCATAGCACTCGCCGGTATCGCCGTGACCCTCGGATCGGCCGACCTCTCGGTCGCCGACTCCTACCGCGCGATCCTCGCCGGGCTCTTCCCTGATGCGGTTGACCTGCCTGACCGGATGATCGAGTCAAACGCCGTCGGCATCATATGGGGCTGGCGGCTACACCGCGTCCTCTTCGGGATCGTGGCGGGGTTCGGGCTTGCGATCGCAGGATCCGTCATGCAGGGCG
>JAAYND010000157.1 GCA_012521035.1 Methanomicrobiales archaeon | reverse complement strand
GAGTACCTCGAACGCCTCGGGTGGGACTCGGTGTACGCCTACAACAACGAAGACTTCGGGCCGGCGAGCCTCCTCGGCCGCTCATCCGACCGCGAGGTCGTCCTGACCCGCTACCTCCGGGAGAGACTGGTCGAGCTGAACCCCGGCCTCCCCCGCGAAGCCTACGACGACGCCGTGCGCCAGATCGTCGCTACATCCGCCACGCAGTCGATGGCCGCGACGAACCGCGAGAAGTACGACCTCCTCCGCGACGGCGTGCAGGTCCGTCTCCGGGACGAGAAGGGCGAACTGGTGCGCCGGCGCCTCCGGGTCTTTGACTTCACGGATCCGGAGAAGAACCACTTCCTCTGCGTCCGGGAGTTCTGGGTCAGGGGCGACCTCTACCGCCGGCGGGCCGACATCGTGGGATTCGTCAACGGCCTCCCCCTGCTCTTCATGGAACTGAAGAACATCCACAGGAGTATCCGGGCGGCCTACGAACAGAACCTCAAGGACTACAAAGACACGATCCCGCACCTCTTCCATCACAACGCCTTCATCGTGCTCGCAAACGGCGCGGACGCAAAGATCGGATCGGTGACCAGCCGCTTTGAGTACTTCCACGAATGGAAGCGGCTCATCGAGGACGAACCGGGCGTTGTCGACATGGAGACGCTCCTCAAGGGGATCTGTGTAAAGAAAAACTTCATGGACCTCTTTGAGAACTTCATCCTCTTCGACGACCCCCTCGGCGAGCCAGAGAAGATCCTCGCCCGCAACCACCAGTACCTCGGCGTCAACCGCGCCATCAAGGCAGTGCGGGACCGAAAACATCGCCAGGGAAAACTCGGCGTCTTCTGGCACACCCAGGGAGCGGGCAAGAGCTACTCGATGGTCTTCTTCACGCGCAAGATCCACCGCAAACTCGGCGGAAACTACACATTCCTCGTGCTGACCGACCGCGACGACCTCGACACACAGATCTACAAGACGTTTGCCCGCTGCGGCATAGTGGACAACGACCGCGACCCCTGCCGGGCAACAAGCGGCGAGCACCTCAGCCGCCTGCTTGCAGAGCATAAGGCATACGTCTTCTCCCTCATCCAGAAGTTCAACAGGGAGGTCGAGCCCGAGCAGCCCTACAGCCCGCGAGACGACATCATCGTCATCACCGATGAAGCGCACCGGACCCAGTACGGAACCCTCGCCCTGAACATGCGCAGCGCCATCCCAAACGCCAGCTACATCGGGTTCACCGGCACACCCCTGATGAAAGATGATGAGATCACGCGGCGGGTCTTTGGCGACTACGTCTCGACGTATGACTTCCAGCGGGCGGTCGACGATAAAGCCACGGTCCCGCTCTACTACGACGCCCGGGGCGAGAAACTCGGCGTGGCCATAGGCGACCTGAACGAGCGGATCGCTAACGTCATCGAAGACCTGGAGATCACCGACGTCGACGTGGCACAGCAACTTGAGCGGGAACTCAAGCGTGACTACCACATCATCACCGCCGAGAAGAGACTCGACCAGGTGGCCCGCGACTTCGTCAGGCACTACTCGACGGCCTGGGAGACCGGCAAAGCGATGCTGGTCTCGATCGACAAGGTGACCTGCGTGCGGATGCACGACCTCATCAGCACCTACTGGAAGAAGCGCATCGACGACCTGGAGAGCGAGGTCACGCAGGCGACCGACGAGCAGGAAGAGATCTACCTGCGCCGGCAGATCGAGTGGATGCGCGAGACCCGCATGGCCGTCGTGATCAGCGAGGAGCAGGGCGAGGTCGATAAATTCCGCCGGTGGGACCTGGATATCACACCGCACCGTCGCCTGATCAAAGAAGGGATAGATATCCCCGAATCAATGCGAGAACGCCCGCAATTTCAGAATATGCAGAGGATGACGCTCGACGACGCCTTCAAGGAAGAGGAACACCCGTTCCGGATCGCGATCGTCTGCGCGATGTGGTTGACCGGATTCGATGTCCCGAGCCTCTCCACACTCTATCTCGACAAACCGCTCAAGGCACATACCCTGATGCAGGCAATCGCCCGGGCGAACCGCGTGAACGAGGGCAAGAACAACGGCCTGATCGTGGACTACTGCGGCATCCTCAAGAACCTGCGAAGGGCCCTCGCGACGTTTGCCGGGAGCGGGAAGGAACTCGAACCCGCAAGACCCGATGAAGACCTGCTCGCCGATCTTGCAGAGGCAATCGCGCTCGTCCGGACGTTCCTCGCCGAACGCGGTGCATCACTCGACG
This sequence comes from Methanomicrobiales archaeon, assembly GCA_012521035.1. Lineage (GTDB taxonomy): Archaea > Halobacteriota > Methanomicrobia > Methanomicrobiales > Methanoculleaceae > Methanoculleus. The sequence continues at coordinate 15,118 of JAAYND010000157.1, read as the reverse complement.
AGATCATCTCATGGACGGGCTTTGAGCGAAACGCAGCCATCATCGCCGCCAAAGAAGCGGCAAACGAGAACGACGAGACACGCAAACGCTTCGAGATCATGTGCCGGGCGGTCTTCACGAAGTTCAGGGCATGCATCAACGTGGACGGGATCAACGCACATCGAAGAGACTACGACGCAATCGCCATCATATACAGGAGCCTGCAACAGGACCGAGACAGGGCGGACATCGCCGGGATCATGCGCCGGCTGCATGAGGTGGTCAATGGAGCGATCGAGACCTGGTCGGACAGTGTCACGGAAGAGACCGAACCATACGACATCAGCAGGATCGACTTCGACCGGCTCCGGCAGGAGTTCGAGCAGAGCCCGGTAAAGCGCACGACCGTACAGGATCTCAGGCAGGCCATCGATAAACGCCTCCTGCGCCTCCTCCAGCAGAACCCACTACGTACAGACTTTCAGCGGCATTACGAAGAGATCGTGGCCGAGTACAACCAGGAGAAAGACCGGGTGACCATCGAGAAGACGTTTGAGGCGCTGCTGCGGTTCATGAGCGAGATCGAGGAAGAAGAAGGTCGGGCCATGCGCGAAGGGCTTGATGAGGAGTCGCTTGCCATCTTCGACCTCTTAAAGAAGCCGGACCTCTCGCCTGCCGAGATCCGGCGCATCAAGAACGTGGCAGTCAGCCTTCTTGAGACCCTCAAGGCAGAGAGGCTCCACATCGATCACTGGCGTGAGAAAGAGGCAACCCGGGATGCCGTCCGGCTCACCATCCGGGATTTCCTGTGGAACGATACAACCGGCCTCCCGGTGGATCACTACACCGAAGGCGACGTGCAGGCCAGAGCAGACGACGTATACCGCCACGTATACCGCGCATACCCTACGCTCCCATCACCGTTCTACGGAGAGGACGCGGTAGCGTGAAACGCCCCGGCAGGGCAGGATAGGTATCGCGCCCGGGTGCCGGCTGGACAGGAATTGCGGCGCCCTCTGGCATGCCGGGGAGATCGATATAAACCCGACATTATCCTGTTTGGTCTCTCCAGGTATCACAGAAGTAGCGCCACCGGACACGCGGGAGTCAACTTTTATCCGATGGGATAAATATCTATTGACACAAACAGATCGAGCAGAGTTCTATAAAAGTATAGCTGAACGTTAATTTTCCGAGGTTACAATGTGCGGCATATTTGGTGTAATGGATAGGAGGCGCCAGATGATGGATGGCTCAGGCATCCGGCAGGCCCTCTCCATGATGAACGAGCGCGGTAGCGGCGAGGGGGCGGGCTACGTGGCATACGGCATATACCCTGAGTATCAGGACTGCTACGCGCTCCATGTCTTCTTCGATAACGCGCATGACGGCAGAGCGGTTGTCGATGCAATGCTGGAAGCGTGGGGGACGATCGAGCACGATGAGGCGATCCCGACCTACGACCAGCCGAATCTCCGGGCGACCTGTACCACCCCCTGGCGCTACTTCTTTGTGCCCGACCCCTCCCTCGCGCCCGGGAGCGCATCGCCGGAGAGGGATGTCATCACGAACCTTGTGATGCAGATCAACACAGGTGTACCCGGGGCCCAGGTCGTCTCATCCGGGATGAACGTCGGCGTCTTCAAGGCGAGCGGCTGGCCGGAGGATGTGGCGAACTTCTACCGGATCGAGGACTACGAGGGCTACCTCTGGCTTGCACACAACCGGTACACGACGAACAACCCCGGGCGGTGGGAGCAACCTGACCCCTTCAACCTCCACGACTGGAGTGTCGTGGAGAACGGGAAGGTCACCTCCTACGGGACCAACCGGCGCTACATCGAGAGCTTCGGGTACACCTGTTCGCTCGAGACCGATAGCGAGCTCATCACCTACGTGATCGATCTCTTAGTGCGGCGACACGGCCTTGATATCGACCTCGCCATCCGCGCGATCGCCCCACCCTACTGGAAGGATATCGACATGATGCCGGAGGCCGAGGCGGACCTGAACCGCGCCCTGCGGCTCGCGTACGGATCCGCGGCGATGAACGGGCCGTATACCGTTCTTGCGGCAAACCCCGATATGATGGTCGGATTCACCGACCGGGGCAAACTCCGGCCGATGGTCGTCGGTGAGTGCGGCGACCGCCTCTACATAGCAAGCGAAGAAGCGGCCATCCGGGCCATGGAACCCGGGGTCGAGTCGATCACGATGCCGGCCGCAGGAGAGCCGGTTATCGGGAGGGTTGCCCCATGAACAACAACATAGGAAGCATTCCACTCCGCTACCGGGTCACGATCGACCGTGACCGGTGCATGGAGTGCGAGCGGTGCATCGAGAACTGTTCGTACGGCGTCTTCCGGCGCGACGGCGACCGGATCCTGATCAACTCCCGGAAGTGCACAGCCTGCCACCGGTGCCTCGCATACTGTCCCCGCGACGCCATCAGCCTTGAAGAGTACCCCTGCGACTACCGGAACCACCCCGTCTGGACCAGGCAGACACGGGAGGATATCTACAATCAGGCCCGGACCGGCAAGATCATCCTCGCCGGCATGGGGAGCGTCTCAAACCTCCCGGTCATATTCGACCACCTGATGCTGGATGCGAGCCAGGTCACCACACCCCCGACCGACCCCCTCCGCGAACCCGTTGAACTCCGGACATACCTCGGGAAGAAGCCGTCAAGACTGGAACTCCGGAGAAACCCGGGTGGAGACGTCGAACTCGCCACACCCCTCGCCCCGAACCTCATGTTAGAGACCCCGATCATGCTCGGTCACATGAGTTACGGGGCGATCAGCCTCAACGCCCAGATATCGATGGCCCGGGCGGCAAAAGAGACCGGAACCTACATGGGCACCGGGGAGGGCGGGCTCCACGCCGGGCTCTACCCCTACCAGGACCGCATGATCGTCCAGGTCGCATCGGGCAGGTTCGGCGTGAACATCGATTACCTGGAACGCGGTGCCGCGATCGAGATCAAGCTCGGGCAGGGTGCAAAACCGGGCATCGGCGGCCACCTCACCGGGGAGAAGGTCAGTAAAGACGTCTCAAGAACCCGGATGATACCGGAGGGGAGCGACGCCATCAGCCCGGCACCGCACCACGATATCTACAGCACCGAAGACCTCTCCCAGCTCGTCCGGTCCATCAAGGAGGCGACAGAGTGGAAGAAACCGGTCTTTGCGAAGATCGCGGCCGTCAACAACACCGCCGAGAACGTCGCGGCCGTCGCCCGGGCATCGGTGGACGCCGTCGTCATCGACGGGTTCCGGGGCGGCACCGGCGCAGCACCGAAGGTCTTCCGCGACCACGTCGGCATCCCGCTCGAGGTCGCCATCGCGAGCGCTGACCGTGAACTCTCCCTGCAGGGGCTCAGAAACGAGGTCTCCCTCATCGCCTGCGGCAGTATCAGGGAGAGCGCGGACGTCGTAAAGGCGATCGCTCTCGGTGCCGATGCGGTCTACATAGGGACGGCGGCGCTCGTGGCGATGGGGTGCCGGGTCTGCGGGAACTGCTACCAGGGTCTCTGTCCCTGGGGTATCGCAACCCAGCGCCCGGACCTGGTGCAGCGCCTCGACCCCGATGTAGCATCGAAGCAGGTCGCAAACCTGATAAGGGCCTGGACGATGGAGATCACCGAACTGATGGGCGCGGCCGGCATCAACAGCATCGAGAGCCTGCGCGGCAACCGCGACCGGCTCCGGGGCTACATGCTCGATGAGAACCTGCTCAGGGTTCTCGATGTCAAATCGGTGGGGGCGTGATCGTCATGGCAAAATCTCTTACCATCGATGCGAAGGATATGCACTACACTCCCCTGAACCAGCAGATCCGGGAAGCCCTGGCGAACGGTGCCCGTGAGGTCACCGTAAACGGTGTCCTCGGGCAGCGGTTCATCGGTAGCGGTCTCCAGGGAGACGCGACCATCACCATCAACGGTGTTCCCGGCGGCGACCTCGCGATGTTCATGAGCGGGCCGACGATAATCGTCCACGGTAACGCCGACCATGCGCCCGGCAACACCATGGACTCCGGGAAGGTGGTTATCCACGGGAGCGCCGGCGACGCGGTCGCGCACAGCATGCGGGGCGGCACGATCTTCGTCCGCGATAACATCGGTTACCGGGGCGGGATCCACATGAAACAGTATGAGGAGAAACGCCCCATACTGGTCGTCGGGGGGGCTGCCCGGACGTTCCTCGGCGAGTATATGGCAGGGGGTCTCCTGATCGTCCTCGACCTCAACGAGACCATGGACGCACGCGGGATCGGGAGCGGGATCCACGGAGGAGAGATCATCATCCGCGGTGATGTGGATGATGCCTCTCTCGCATCAGGAGCGAAGAAGGTGCCGCTCACCGACGAGGACCGGGCGAGGATCGCGCCGGTGATCAGGGAGTTTGCCGGCGAGTTCGGTCTCGACCCTGAACCGCTCATCAACGCTGACTACACCCGGATTGTCCCTGCGAGCGCAAGGCCCTTTGCGGGAAAATATACGTGGGAGTGATAGGGATGGATACAAAGACATACAAGGATCTGGAAGCAGCGGTCTGGGTCACCGGGCTATGTTCCGGGTGCGGTGCGTGCGTGGCGGTCTGCCCGGCGGACGCCCTCAGGTTCGAACCGGGGAAGACCGATGCGCCGGTGAACATCGGATACTGCAAGGCCGAGAACGACAGCGTGCCCTGCGGGGCATGCTACGCGGCCTGCCCGAGGGTTGACCTCGCACTCCGGGGGACGATGCTCGGGGCCCACCAGGATATCGTCGCGGCCCGGGCGGTCATACCGGTGGAGCGCAAGCAGAGCGGCGGTGCGGTGACGGCTATCCTCGTAAACGCCCTCGATGAGGGATTGATCGATGCGGTCGTCACGGTGACGAGGGATCCCTGGACGATGAAGCCCGCCTCAGCGGTCATCACATCCTCCGATGCGCTCATCCAGCATGCCGGGAGCCGTTACTCCTGGTGGGTGCCACTGCTCGCAGCCCTCAAGGAAGCGGTTGTCACCCGGAAGTACCGGCGGATCGCCGTCGTGGGTGTGCCCTGTGTGGCACAGGCGACGCGGGCGATCCGGGAGAGCGACCACGACCTCCTCCGGCCCTACGCAAAGGCGATCAGGCTCGTGATAGGTCTCTTCTGCACAGAGACCTTCGATTATGAGAAGCTCGTCGAGGGAAAACTTCAGTCGGAGCGCCGGATCGATCCCTGGGATATCCGTCGCCTGGATATCAAGGGGAAGCTGGAGGTCTACCTCCAGAATGAGGAGCAGATATCCATACCGCTCGCTGACCTTGAGGAGTGCATCCGGCCCGGGTGCCTGGTCTGCACCGACTTCACGGCTGTGGATGCAGATGTCTCGGCCGGATCGGTCGGATCACCGGACGGCTACACGACGCTCATCATACGAAACGATATCGGCAGAGGTTTCGTCGACCGGGCGGTCTGGCAGGGGAAGCTTGCGACCGGCGGGAGCATCGATATCGCTGCAATCGAGCGCCTGGCGGCGAAGAAAGCAGAGCGCCGGGCAGAATAATCTCTTTTTTCAAACAACGATCCCCATCCGCCAGAATCCCTGAAGCAGTACCTTCGTTCATGCTGGAGGTGCACGATCGAGGGGTTCATATCGTATGAAAAATCATACTTGTATGAATAATCTGATCTACGGCGAGGAGAGATCATGTCCCACGATAACCACCGCTGCCACGACCAGGGCAGCAGAAGATACATATTCGGGACGGTCAGGGTCGGTGAGCGCGGCCAGATCGTCATACCGAAGGATGCCCGGGAGACCTTCGATATCAGGCCCGGCGATACACTGATGGTCCTCGGCCATGAGGGGCGCGGGCTTGCCGTCGTCAAGACGGATAAATTCCAGAGGATCGCAGAGGAGATGCTCCGGATCTTTGAGGTCGATCCGGAGGAACCGCCGGAGGAGTGAAGAATGAGCCATTCAAACACCTCCGGGAGAGCCGATCCCCCGCCGGCCATAGAAGTGCGTAACCTGACGAAAGCTTTCGGCGACCTCGTCGCCGTCGACAAGATATCGTTCTCCATAGCGAGCGGTGAGATCTTCGGGCTCCTCGGCCCGAACGGGGCGGGGAAGACCACAACGATCTCCATGCTCGCGACGATACAAAGACCCACATCGGGCACGGCGACGATCAACGGCTACGATATCGTGGGGCAGGAAGACGATGTCCGCAGATCCATCGGCATCGTCTTTCAGGAACAGAGCCTCGATGAAGAACTGACGGCGTATGAGAACATGGACTTCCACGGTCGCCTCTACCGGATCAGCGGTGAGGAACGCCGGCGGCGCATCGATGAACTCCTGACCCTCGTCGGGCTTTCCGACCGAAAGAATAGCCTCGTCAAGACCTACTCGGGCGGCATGCGCCGGCGCCTTGAGATCGCCAGGGGGCTGCTCCACGAACCGAAGATCCTCTTTCTGGACGAACCCACGCTCGGCCTTGACCCCCAGACGCGAAACCACCTCTGGGAGTATATCGCGCGGCTGAATGAGGAGAAAGGCATCACCATCATACTCACCACCCACTACATGGAGGAGGCCGACCGGCTCTGCGACCGCGTGGCGATCATCGACCGCGGGACGATCGTCGTACTCGATACCGCAGAGAACCTGAAGAACTCCATCGGCGGCGATATCGTCACCATAACCTCCCCCGACCCTGATGCGATCGCCGGCCTCCTGACCGCTCCCTGGATCTCCGCGATCGAGCAGCATGACGGATCGGTGACGATCCACCTGCAGGAGGCCGACAGGCACATCCCCGGGATCGTGACCGCCATCCACCAGAGCGGTATCGGTATCACATCCCTCTCGGTGAGGAAACCGACGCTTGAGGATGTCTTCCTGCACTACACAGGCAGGACGATCCGGGATGAGGGGGCGGACAGCAAAGAGTCCATGCGCATGGCCCACCGGGCGAGGAGGCGGTAGGAATGGATATCGTCTACACCATATGGTTGCGGAGTGTCAGGCTCTACCTGCGCTCAAAGAGCAGGATCATCGGCAGCCTCGGCATGCCCCTCTTCCTCATGCTGGTGCTCGGGTTCGGGCTGGACGCGGTCGTCCAGATCCCCGGCATGGAGGAGGGTTACATGGACTTCCTCATCCCCGGCATCGTGGCCATGAGTGTCCTCTTCACATCGATCTTCTCCGGGATCCAGATCATATGGGATAAGCGGTTCGGGTTCCTGAAGGCGACGCTCGTCGCCCCGGTCTCGCGGCTTGAGATCATGATCGGCCAGACGCTCGGGGGAGCGACGGCAGCGGTCATCCAGGGACTGATCCTGATGGTGCTTGCGCTCTTAATCGGGCTTCACCCGATCAGCATCACCGGGTTCCTGATCGCCATCGGGTTCATGGCGCTGATCGGCGTGACCTTCACCGCGCTCGGGATAGCCATCGCATCAAGGATGGAGGATATGCACGGCTTCCAGCTCATAATGAACTTCATCATCTTCCTGATCTTCGGGCTCTCGGGAGCACTCTTCCCTATCGACGGCGTGCCCGACTACATCCGGCCGCTGACGCTCGCCGACCCCCTGACCTACGGCGTCGAGGGCATCCGTTACGGCCTCTCGGGCACCGCCCAGATCCATCCGCTCACGTGTCTTGTCGTCCTGGCAGCCTCCGCCGCGCTCATGATCGTCGTCGGGGCATACCTCTTCAGAAAGATCGAGTCCTGAAAGGAGGAGCCGGGAGGCTCCCTCGCACGGTTTTTTTTGGTTGCATAACCCGATCCGGTCACGATTGACCGGGACCATAAATGTGGAGCACTATCGCCCGGCAGAATTATGATCAAGTTTAATAGTGTTAACAACAATAAATTTGTTTTGTGCGGGGCCGGCCCCCTCCGATTCCGGTAACAAACGCTCCCGGGTCTGAGAGCCGGATCTCCCGCACGGTGCCCCGGACGGACCCGGGACACCTGGAAAGATGCAGATAAAAAATAATTGATAGGAAGGTGAAGAATGGTACGATACTCTGGATATTCTCCGGTGGATTCTGTGAAGCGCGCTGCCGAATCGTTTGAGTCAAAAACTCAGGTGCGAAGTTCCGGGGGGATGCTCCTTGGAACCGTCTATGTAGATATCAGCGATGAAGAATGGGCCGTTGCCATCGCCTATGGGAGAGCACAACACCCGAAGCTGAGAGGCCCGGAGCCGGCCTATGAGGTCAGGTACGCGCACCTGCCCGGGGAAGAGGCGGCGATAAAAAGGCTCGACACCAGGGAAGAAGATCTGTGTGCTCTTCAGGCCGGTCCGTTCCCATCGGTCGACAAATTTATCCTCTGGGCCCTGGACGAAGAGACGGGAAGAAACCTGGGCGTCGCTGTGTGAAGGGGGGAACACCCGAGGTTTTACCCTGCAACTATTTACAACCTGTTTTTCTCAAAAGCACCTGATTTGAGCCGATGAAAGTTCCCCGGAGTACCATCCCATGGGACAGTTATATATGCGTGGATGCAGGTTACGCCGGGGTGTCATCTTCGGAGCGTGAAAGATATGACACGATGGGCACGGAGTATCTCCGGGGAAGCCGGCGGCATCCTGCCGGAGAAGGAGCGTTTACGGGCCGCAGGTATGAGGAGGGAGGCGAATGACGAAGACCACACCCGGTGAGTCAGCCACGACCGTGGCCGATGTGCTGATAGCAGAACTCGAAGCCTGGGGGATCACCCTGTTCTTCGGTATCCCGGGCGCATCGTCGCTCCCACTCGTTGAAGCGGTCCGGAAGAACAGAGGTGTCCGCTACATCGTTGTCCGGCACGAGGAGACCGCGGCGCTGGCGGCATCGGCCTACAACAAGTTCACGGGGAAGATCGCGGTCTGTCTTACCATCGCCGGACCGGGAGCGACGAACCTCGCTACCGGGCTCTACGATGCAAAGGAGGACCGGGCAAGCGTGCTCTCGATCAACGGGCAGGTGAAGATGCAGTATGGGGGCCCCGGCGGCATACAGGAGATCGACCAGGATGCGTTCTTCCGCCCCATAACCGTCTTCAATAACACCATCGTCGACCCGGCGATGGCGATCAAACTTCTTACCCGCGCGCTGCGCTACGCCATCGTCGACCGCGGTGTCGCCCAGCTCTCTATCCCAAACGACATCCAGGCCGCACCGCTCGACCCGGCCCACTGTGAGCGCGAGACCTGCCTCCCCTCGGTCAGCGTTGCGCCGACCGATGAGGCCATCAGGGCGGTGGTGGAGGCGATCGATGGCGCCAGGCGCCCGGTCATCCTCGCAGGGTTCGGGGCCATGAACGCTGCCGGAGCGGTCCTCGACCTCGCAGAGAAACTCCAGGCGCCGGTCGTCACCACTCTGCGCGCAAAGGGTATCCTCCCCGACGCAAACGAGTGGCTTGCCGGGGTGCACGGGGAGCTCGGGACGCCTCACGCCCTTATGCTCGTCCTGAAGTCCGACCTCGTCATCGCCTGCGGCATGAGTTTCTCCGGCCACACCAACATACCGCCGGGGAAGAAGGCCGTCCAGATCGATATCGACCCGACCCAGCTTGGAAAACACCCGCTCGTCGCCGCGGCCTGGGGCGACTGCGCCGTCGCCCTCCCCCGGATCGTCGAGGCGGTCCGACCACGGGAGGATGAGGCCGGCCGGAAGTGGCTCGCGGACAAGAAACGGGAGTGGTCCGACCGGCTTGACCGGGAGGCCGATCCGGAAGCGGTCCCGATCCGCCCGCCCTACATCATGAAGATCCTCTCTGAGACCCTGCCGGAGGATGCACTCATATCGATCGATGTCGGGGATAACCAGTGGTGGTTCGGGCGGAACTTCCGGATGAAGCGCCAGCGGTTTGCCATGTCAGGCTACCTTGGAACGATGGCATTCGGCCTCCCGGGAGCGATCGCAGCAAAGCTCGCCTATCCCGATAAGACCGTCGTCTGCATCGTCGGGGATGGCGGGTTCTCCATGGTCATGGCTGATTTTATAACAACGGTCAAGTATGACCTCCCGATCATCGTTGTAGTCCTGAACAACCGTGAGCTTGCCATGATCAGGGAGGAGCAGCGGGAGGAAGGCTACCCGCCCTACGGGATCGATCTCACGAACCCTGACTTCGCCGCCTATGCCGAGGCCTGCGGCGCCACCGGTATCCGCGTGACCCGGCCACAGGAACTCGAGGGAGCAGTCCGGGAGGCGATATCGATGAATGCCCCGGTCATCATCGATATTGAGACGGACCCGAAGCGGTTCGGGTAAGAGATCGATTGTATCCGGGGGAGAGAGACCATCCCCCACTCCCCTCTTGCAGAATCCACTGACCACGTGAGGTACGCGCCTCGCAGACTCCTCTCAAGATGCCGGCCAACGGACCGAAAAGAAAGAGATTGGTGTTGATTCACTTCACGGTCTCGGCTGCCATCCGGACATCAGTTGCCTTAACCGTCTTTCTGCCAGCATGGCCTGCCAGCTTGATCGCCTCTTTTGCGATCCTTGAAGCGTACTGCTCCATTAATTTTGCAAGCTCTTCGTTGGCGTCGGAACTCACCCGTTCCGCACCGGATTTCTTCACAATTCTGCCAACAGGCGCCAGTGGTATATCAGTCACGATCTCATTTCCCCCTTTTCATTGAGCTCTGTGAAATGTACTCTCAAACAGAGCACGTTTTACAGAAGCACCATTGGTATCCTCATATAAATAGTTATCCGTCATAAAGGGGTTGATGCAGGAAATTCAGGACGGGACGGGTATCAAAGTGAGGGAAAGACCCGGATTATATCTGTCTGTGTAACGATCCCGATCGGCCTGCCATCCTCGACAACTATCAACCTCCCTATCTCGCGCTCCTTGAACCGTCCTACGAGCTCATAGAGCCGGATCGACGGCGGCGCCTCAACCACATCAGCAGTCATGACCTCAGCGACGGGCGAATCCAGCGTCCGCCCCTCGTCAAGACCCCGGGCGACATCACTCAACGTCACGATACCCTTCAGGCGGTTATCCTGCACCACCGGCGCCCCATGGATATGGTGCGTGCTGAAGAGGTGGACCGCATCGCGGAGGGTGGCGTCCAGCGGCAGGGTCAGGAGAGGGGTGCTCATGTAGTGCTCGATCGTCTGCTTTGGCAGGGATATCATCTCGGATACACTGATGAGGAGCATCTGCTGGTTCTCGTCCATCCCGAAGACCTCCCCCCGGACGAGGAGCTTGTTCACCGGTGTAGGCCCTATCGAGACCATATCCCCCACCTTGAAGAGTTTCACGCTCCCGATGATCGTGACCATCGCATGACAGAGATCGGGATGACAGAGTGTGGTAAAATTGAGCTCGGAGACACGTACGCCCCGTACCTTCTCGCCGTCACGGTAGATCGGCACCTCGGACTGGTGCTCAAGGTCGGCCAGGTTCAGCTCCTTGTATGCGCGTGCGGTCGGGCTGTAACCGCCCTTCGGGCCGGGTATGCCATCTACAAGCCCTAACGCCTTCAATGCCTGCATCTGATTGCGGACAGTACCGGGGTTGCGCTTCAGTACATCCGCAATCTCCTCACCTTTAATAGAATGAGAAACCTGATGGTATAGGGTAATCAGGGTTATCAGGATATCCTTTTGAATCGGGGAGAGATCCATAACTATCAGTCATAATACGTTGTTTAAATACATTAGGTTGTGCGTGCAGTGGAGTTTGAAACCATCCCGACCATTCCGACGGCTGATGAGGTGATCGACCGCAGTTTCCGAAGAGCAGCGGCAAAGAAGAAACTCAAGACCAACGTCGATCGGGCAAACGAAGAGTTCGTGAGGGCGGTTACAAGCGCCATCCACGATAAACTGAAGAGCGTGGTCAGCGCGTTCCCGAGTTTTGAGCGTCTCCCTCCCTTCTACCGGGAGGTGGCCGATATACTCGTCTCACTCGACCGGCTGAAAAAATCCCTCGGTGCAGTCACCTGGGCGGCAGATCAGGTCAGGACCATCGGCTCCGGCTACGCCCGCACCATGCGCCGGGCGCCCGATACCGATCAGCTCCGCCGTCAGGCCGTAGCCCGGATCGCCTCGGTCGTCCACCAGGTCGATAAAGACCTCATATTCCTCAATGAGGCCAGAAACATACTCCGGAAGCTCCCGCACGTGAGCGAGGACGAGTTCACCGTGGTCGTGGCAGGCTACCCCAACGTCGGGAAGTCGTCGTTTATCAGGCTCGTCTCCACGGCAGAACCCGAGATCGCCACGTACCCCTTCACGACAAAAGGGATCATCGTCGGCCACCGCGATCTCGGGCGGGGGGAGCGGATCCAGTTCATCGATACCCCGGGCGTCCTTGAGCGCCCGGCGGAGGAGAGGAACCCCATCGAGCGGCAGGCGGTGAGCGCCATCATCAACACGGCTGATCTCGTGCTCTTCATCATCGACGCGAGCGAGCACTGCGGCTACGCGCTCGACGACCAGGTTGCGCTCCTGAGTGAACTGCGGGGGCTCGTCGACGTCCCGGTGGTGACGGTCGCAAACAAGGCGGATATCAGGAGGATCGAGGGCTACCCGGCAGTCTCAACGCTCACCGGTGAAGGGGTGGAAGGGGTGCTTGACCTGCTCCTCAGGTACAGAGAGGACACCAGGCAAACGAGCCGGCAAGAACCGCCCCGATCAGAAACCCCAGAATAGCACCCCCGTTCAGGGGCGGGAGGCCCGCCTGGGGGTTACCTTTATTGACGAAGTAGAGGAGCGCGGCAAGCCCCGCTATCGATCCTGTCATCGCGCCGAGCGTCGGTGCGGAGAGGGGGCCGAGGATGGCGGGCGCGCCCGCGAAGACGTGCGACGATGCCACGAGGATGGAGGGCATGATCAGGTCGCCCATCCCCATGACAAACGCGCCGCGCTCCCCTCCTTCGCTTATGTTGAGTCCCTCCGTCCGGAACGAGTAGTCCATCCTCTTCGGGACGACGACCATGATCGGTGCTTTCGCCTCAAGGACGCCTTCAGCGAGCGTGATCATATGTTTTGTCCGGTACACCGATATGGCGTCATAGGCCGCGAGCAGCGCGAGCAACACGAATACCGGCAGAATAGAGAGAGATATACCAAATATTGACGCTATGCCGGCCGATATCAGCACCCCGAGGACGTCGATGACATACCACTCCGGGTAGAGGTAGAGGAGCGCGGTCGCCGCCCCGGCCGCTATGACCGCACCGATGGCGGCGGCACCGGCCGCGCCGGGCACGAGGGCGGAGAGTGCGCCGAAGATATAGAGGAACGTCATGAATATGGCAAAACCGATGAAGAGACTGATGAAGCGCCGCCCCCCGATCCGGATCAGGAGGAGGAGGACCAGCGTGAAGATGAGCAGCATCCCTATGAAGATGAGGGGATTTGCAACCGACTCGGGGTCTTCAAATGCCATGAATCCCGCCGCCTGCATGGGCGTAACGAGGACGATAGCGATGATCTGGACAGAGAGAAGCATGAGGGGCATTCCAAGAAACGGCAGCCAGTCGCGTATCTGCATTATGTAACTCCATTCATTTTAGGTAGGTTAATTAATGCATCCTCATCATCTTAAAATATGGAGATTCGCGAACTCATCGGCGACATAGTTCTCACCATCGTGATGGTGGCCTCCACCGTCGTGCTGGTGATGCGATTCTGGCAGGATCTGCTCATTGCAGTCGCTGCGACGCTCATGATGCTCTCTCTCGGGGGACTGCTCATATCACTCGGACTAAAGGTCATACGGCTCGAGCAGAGCGTCGCGCAGCGGGAGCGCACCATGCGCGTGAATATTGAAGAGATGGGGAAGACAATGAGCGCCAAATATGACAACACCATGGGGCATATCGAGGAGATAGTCGACGGACTCTCCCGGCGGATGTACCGGTGAACCGCCACCTTCATGACTTCTCACTCCCTCGGGTATAGGTGAGCATGGGCGTTTCTATCCGTAACATTCTGACAGACTGCAAGGAGACGTTGACATGGGGCGACCTCCCCGGCGTAGCCGCGGTGGATGCCCATAACGCTCTCTACCAGTTCCTCTCGATCATCAGGCAACCTGACGGCACCCCGCTGATGAACGGCGCGGGCCGGGTCACATCGCACCTCTCCGGTATCCTCTTCCGGACGGCGAACTTCCTCGAAAAGGGCATCAGGCCGGTCTTCGTCTTTGACGGAAAACCGCCTGTGTTCAAGCAGGAGACGATCGAGCAGCGGCGAGAGGTCCGCGACCGGGCAAACGAGGCCTGGAAGGTAGCGCTGAAAGAAGGGGATATGGAAGAGGCGTATAAGCAGGCGACCGCATCGACCAGGATCGACCGGCACGTCATAGAGTCGTCCCACGAGCTCCTCGGCCTGCTCGGCATCCCGATGGTGGAGGCTCCGGGCGAAGGCGAGGCGCAGGCGGCTCATATGGCGCAGAGCGGGAGCGTCACCTACGCGGTCTCGCAGGACTACGACTCGCTCCTCTTCGGGTCTCCGGTGCTCGTGCGCAACCTCACGGTCAGCGGCCGGAGGAAGGCGCGGGGCCGGACGGTCACGATAAACCCCGAGCGGATCGTCCTCTCTTCCGTCCTCGATCACCTCGGCATAACGCGAGAGCAGCTCATCGAGATAGGTATACTGGTGGGGACCGACTTTAACCCGGGGATACGGGGTGTCGGCGGGAAGACTGCCTTAAAGATCGTCCGTAACGGTGAGTTTGAGTCCGTGATCGCCGAGAAACAGCCAGATTTTGATCCCCGGCCGATCCAGGACTTCTTCTCAAACCCGCCGGTCACCGATAATTACACCCTTGAGTGGGGGAGGCCGGATCTCGAGGGGATCGTGGAGATGCTCTGCGGGCGCTACGACTTCTCCGAAGATCGGGTCAGGGGTGCTCTTGCCAGGGTCACGGTGAAACCGACGCAGAAGACGCTTGATGCATGGTTCTGACCCTGAGAAGAGGGGGTATATGCGCTAACGGTTGCCGCCGGCCACAACCCCGGGTAGAGAACCCGCCCGGTGTCGGGGCGATCCCGATAAAAAGTATTAGCCCCCTCCCTCTATCACCATTCGGCCACCTGCTGTAATTGCTTTTTTTCGTTAACGCCCGCTGCAATTGTCGCCCCTACCAGAAGTACATTTATTGCTACGACTTTCAAGACTGACCGCCTTG
>JAAYND010000156.1 GCA_012521035.1 Methanomicrobiales archaeon | reverse complement strand
GTTCAGGCGCGAACGCCACACCCCTGCGTTTCCGGCCAGTGCCATATTCCCGGATGCGCGCCGCAAAACCATTGCAAGATCCACCACTCCCGCGATCGCACCAGATCTACTCCGGGGAGTAGACCCCTCTGCGGTACATAAGGCCCCGGTGCTCTCCGGGATGAAGAGGTCTCCGGCAGGAGGGGGTAGAGATACGTACTGGTTTTTGCCTCCGGGGGATCCCTATCTGCTCCAGAGTTCATGGAAAAGGTCCGTATCGATACATGCGCGCGCCATCAGTCCGGGAACCGGAACCGCAAAGAGTGAGAGATCGTTCGCCTCTGGAAAAAATACTCATTACCGCCAGATCCCCCAGGAAATGGCGCTAAAGTCCCAGTATACCAGAATAACTACAGTAACTCAATATTTTGATGAATAACTGTGAAATAGCTCGAATACAAATATTTATCGAAGCATATAGACCACCCTTCAAACATGTGGTGGGAGTATGGTCCGTATCCTCGTGGTCGATGATGAACCGGCCTTCCTTGAACTGACCCGGGCGTGGCTTGAACGATCCGGGGATATGCAGATTAATGCGGCGACTTCACCGGTGCAGGGGCTTCACATGCTCACCGAAACCCGGTATGATGCCATCGTCTCCGATTACGAGATGCCGGAGATGGACGGTATTGCGTTCTTAAAGGAGGTCCGCCGTCGGGGCATGACGATGCCCTTCATCATCTTCTCCGGCCGCGGCCATGAGGAGGTCATCATCGATGCGCTCAACAGCGGCGCTGACTTCTACCTCCGGAAAGGCGGCGTTCCCTCCGCCCGGTTCGCTGAACTCCGGAACATGATCCTCCAGGCTGTTGCACGGCGACAGGCGGAAGCGGAGGTGCAGATGGCCGGCGATATGTACCGGAGCATCTTCGAGCAGACCGGGGCCGCCACGTTCATCATCGAGGGCGATATGACAGTCTCCCTCGTTAACAGCGGATTTACAGATCTCACCGGTTACCGGCAGGAAGAGGTTGAGGGGAGACTGCCCTGGACTACATTTTTCGCAGAGGAAGATCGGGAGCGCCTCACCGCTTACCACCATGCCCGGCGACGGGACCCCGACTCAGCGCCGCGCACCTACGAGGTTCGGGTGGTGGACCGGCGCGGCAGACAGAAAGATGTGTACATGACGGTCGGGATCATTCCCGGGACCGACCGCTCGGTTGCATCGATGATC
Source organism: Methanomicrobiales archaeon (assembly GCA_012521035.1). Lineage (GTDB taxonomy): Archaea > Halobacteriota > Methanomicrobia > Methanomicrobiales > Methanoculleaceae > Methanoculleus. The sequence goes on along the minus strand of JAAYND010000156.1, from coordinate 3,052 downwards.
GATATATCCGATCGGAAGCGGTTCGAGGAGGAGTTGCGAGCGGCGCATGAACAGATGGCCGCGGCGTTTGAGGAGGCGAAAGCGAGCCAGGAGACACTCGCAGAGCAGTGCTGTGAGATGGAGGATTATCAGGCAACACTCCAGGGCATAATCGATTTCCTCCCCGATCCGACATTTGTCCTCGACCGCACGAAGACGGTGACCATCTGGAACCGGGCGATGGAGGAGATAACCGGGATCACAAAGAGCCAGATCATAGGACAGGGATCCAGTGTAATCCCTGAGAAGATACCCGGCATAAGCTCTCCGCTGCTCGCAGAGAAGATTCTCTCCAGCGGGGGAGGGAGTGTTGCATGCGACGCTTACATACCGTCATCCGGTGACAGAGAAGGAGCCCATATCTGGGGGAAGGCATCCGCCCTCTACGATGCACACGGAAGGCTCTCCGGCGCGATCGAATCCCTCCGGGACGTCACTGAGCAGAAGAGGATGAAAGATCAGATCCAGCACCGGATAAACCTTGAGCGGGTGGTGAGCTCGATCTCGGCGCGGTTCGTGGCCCTCGATCATAACAACCTGGACGATGCCCTGAACGAGATGATACAGGTACTGGGATCGTTCCTCGGTGTCGACCGGAGTTACATCTTCCGGTTCAGCAGTGACCACGATTCTGCGGATAACGCCTACGAGTGGTGCGCGGCGGGGATCGAACCACAGATCGCGTTCCTGCAGGCGGTTCCGATCAGATCACTCCGCTGGGGGGTGGCCCGGATCGTGGCCGGCAGGGCCATCTGCATCCCCTCCGTGGCTGATCTGCCGCCAGAAGCTGCGGCTGAGCGCGAGTTCCTCCAGAGACATGGAGTTATGTCGATACTCCTCGTGCCGGTCGCGACCGCCGGCAAGACCCTGGGAGTCATGGGGTTTGAGACCCGCGTGGAGGAACGGTCCTGGTCGAGGGATGATATCACACTGCTCACGGTCATCGGAAACCAGCTCGCAAGCCTCCTTGTCCGGACCCGCGCACACAAACACCTCTCTGAGAGCGAGGAGCGGTTCAGGACACTCATAGAACGATCACATGACTGCTACATCCGGATAAACGCGACCTCTTCAGCGATCGAGTACGTCAGCCCCTCGTTGGAGCGCCTGTCCGGGTATACGGTCGAGGAGTGCCTGAGCGATCCAGGTCTCATCAAGAGATCGGTCCACCCCGATGACCGGGAGATCTTCAATGCGATGCGCGAGGAGCCCGATCCCGATCACCTCTACACCTTCCGGGCCCTCAGGAAAGACCGGCGTTACGCCTGGGTAGAGGTCTGTAAGATACCGTTCTATGGAGATGATGGGCGCCTGGTCGCGGTCGACTACGCCGTACACGATATCGATGCCTGGAAGCAGGCTGAAGCGGCGCTCATCAAGGCGAACGAGAAGCTCAGCCTGATGAACAGCATTGTGCGGCACGACATCTTGAACCAGGTGACCGTTGTGCTCGGGTACATCACCCTCCTTCGGGATCGACCGCTCGATCCAGATATCGCCGAAGCGCTCGATAAACAGCGGGCCGCTATTGATATAATTCAGTCGCAGATCGAGTTCACCCGGGACTACCAGGATCTCGGCGCCCGTGCCCCCCGATGGTCCCTCGTCGAGCCTCTGATCGTATCGGCAGTCCGGGCGCTCAGGCCGGGCGGGATCCGGGTCATCACCGAGATTGAGGGGATCTCTATCTACGCCGACCCCCTCCTCTCGTCTGTCTTCTACAACCTCCTCGAGAACGCCATGCGGCACGGAGAGACCGTGACCGAGATCCGGGTCACAGTCGCCCCGGAGGATGGCGGTGCCCGGATCATCTGGGAGGATAATGGCGTGGGCGTCCCGTATGAGTATAAGGACCGTATATTCGAGCGGGGGTTCGGGAGCCACACGGGATTTGGGCTCTTCCTGATCAGGGAGATCCTCTCCATCACCGGGATCACCATCCGCGAGACCGGGAAGCCGGGCAAAGGAGCGCGGTTTGAGATCGTGGTGCCGGAAGGCGCCATCATGTTTGAGTGACAGTTTCTCGCAGGGAGATCCTGACAGATACAGGCTCCCTGCTATCCGGGCTTTTCCTCATCAAAACAGGTGGTACGGGCGGTCAGTCCTACCGCCGGCCGTACCGCCGGAACATATACCAGAGCCCCGCCGCGACGCCGGCCATGACCAGGAGGCCAAGGATCGCGACGTAAGACCGTTCTTTTACCACGATCCGGTACTCGTCTTCTCCTTCAGCCTGGTCGCTCTTCGCAAGGCCGACGACTTTGTATTCGCCGGCGACGATATCCGCCGGCGGGATGACCGTCACCTGGACCGTCGCCCGTTCGCCGGGCTCAAGGCTCGCAACCCCTGCCGGGTCGACGCTTGCCCGCCATCCCTGCGGCGCGCTCATGTTGAGCCCGACGTTCGTCAGGGCGCCCCCGACGCCGGCGTTCGTGATCGTCACGTCAAACGTGAGGGTATCCCCACGGTTGATCTCGTGGCGGTAACTCTTCGCATAGGTCCGCATGCTGTATGACCCCCGGAGCCGGAGGATGAGGTCTTCCTCATACTGCCGGGCCGCGGAGCCTATCAGTGCCGTGAAGTTGTACTCCCCGACGTCGACCGAGTAGGGTGGGATGAAGTCGATGTAGAGGGTCTTCTCCTCGCCGGCCGGCACGTAGATCTCGGAGACCTCCTCGGCGGTCTCCCTGCTCTCCCGGAACCGCGCATACCACTGTTCGGGGAGGCCCTGGATGGAGAGGGTGTAGGTGTCGTCGTTTCGGCCGATGTTCTTCAGGGTCATCTCGTACTGGGGGTTTGAACCGATCGATGCCACCCGGGAGGGGGACTTCACCCGGATCTCGGCAAAGAAGTTCTCTTTATCGAGGGCTACGATCCCGATATCGGTCGAGCGGCCGATCCGGACCTCAACATCCTTCTTCTCCCACGACCGGTAGCCGGGCTTTGTGACACGGACGGTGTAGGTGCCCATCGGGGCGCCGATGCTCACCTTCCCTTCAGCGGTCGTGAGCAT
>JAAYND010000312.1 GCA_012521035.1 Methanomicrobiales archaeon | reverse complement strand
GCCTTCTCGTACCATTCTTGTTGTTTTCGGGCTTGCCTGATGCTCCTGATACGGTGCCGGATCCGTGTCCCGGTCGCCGTATCGACCAGTACCAATCTGGACATTCCGATCATCTCTGTATGTGGATTTGGGTATACGTCCCCAGGTTTGACGAATGTTTGGTTTTGGTGTTGACCCGCTGATGCTTCCTGTGGCCTGAACCTCCACCTGCCCTCATGCTGTTCCTCATACCTTCTGCGTGCCCCTGCGGGGTGGAGCTGTAGGGTTCTGCTCTTACGAGTGCAGTGACACCAAATTGGCAGATTGAATCTGTTTTTGTCTCAATCATCTCTATATCTATCCTCTTCAGGTTTCAGGGCCGTGACCGCACACTCTGTTGCGATTTCGGGGGGTATAGGCAATTCCAGGGGGGGTACTCCGCCGCACAGATGGCTAAATTGCAAGTCTGCAGAATGCGTTTGGTTGCACGATTCCAGCGTGAAACAGTTTGGACACTCATAAATCTCTGAAAATTTAACCTCATTTATGGTAATTCCAGATGAGTGGGTGGGAACATTTCTTGCCGGCCTCATTGTATTGGTGCTGGGGCAAGCAATTCTGTCCTATCAGGCGTTCTGCAATCACAAGGAGGAGGTCCGGAAGCTCATTGGAGAGAATAAGGAAGAGGCCCGGAACCTTGTCGAAGCTAAAACAGACGACATCGCCAGGTCAATAGATACCTGGAACATAAAGAACGAGAACTGTAGCATCAGGATTGATACCATCTACGCGCGGTTGGAATCCTTTGAAGGCAAACAGGAACGGGCTAACACGGATATCTGGAACCAGACAGATCAGATGGAGAGGAGACTTCAGGACGGTCTTTCCTTGTTGAAGGAAAATATATTAGTGTTGCAGACAACTGTTGAAATAGTAAAGATAGCTGGTCTCAGTAAATCAGATGACACATATCAAAAGCAACAGAGGGATGAGTAATGCCACTACCGCCCGCACAACTTGAAAGGATGGAGTATCTGCTCGGGAAGTCTCAACACACTTCGCTGACGCTAAAAGAGCAGGATGAGTTGAGGCGTTATGTTGTAGCGGAACAGCCGGGGGCGAAGGACGCCACATTTGAGACCGTGGTGACGTTGGGCCTGATCATCGTCGGTGCGTATCTTCTCTATAGATTCATCGAATCCACATCCGCGGCCTGATGGAGTGCATTGAGGGGTTTCTGCCCCTTATCTTCGCAGGGCTCTCGGGGTGGAGCAAGATCTCAATCGCGAGCGCGAGGTAGTTCGCCGGCCAAACACCTTCTCGTACCATTCTTGTTGTTTTCGGGCTTGCCTGATGCTCCTGATACGGTGCCGGATCTGTGTCCCGGTCGCCATATCGACCAGTGCCAATCTGGACATTCCGATGGAGACACGTCGCCAACAGGACTCGAACCGGTGACATGCTGGTCAACTACCAGCATATCAACCCGCTGAAAAATCAGCTAAAACAGCAAAGCGCCGCCAACAGGACTCGAACCTGTGACATGCTGGTTAACAGCCAGCCACTCTACCAACTGAGTTATGGCGGCACGAGGATAAGTGCTCTATACAGTTTTT
>JAAYND010000017.1 GCA_012521035.1 Methanomicrobiales archaeon | reverse complement strand
TCAAAAGCGTTGCTCATGCCGGAGGCACAGGCGGCGGCAGCGGCAAACGCTATGTTATATACCGGCACATTCATCGCCGTGCCGGGGTAGATCCCCTGGATGACGCTTGTGCAGCAGGCAGGCACGACCAGAACAGAATCCGGGCCGGCGGCCTTGAGCACGTAGCGCAGACACAGGGAAGAGCTGCACCCCGCACAGGCGGATGTGCACTTGAGCAGGTACTCCTCCTTTGGAATCGCGGACAAATTGTTTACACTCCTCTCCTCTATATCTGTCATTAATTGTAATGAGGTTTTTTACGATCCGGCTCCAGGGAACCCGATGTTCTCCCGGAAAATAGCCGGCCGGGATGGGGGTGCGCCAAAAAGGTGCACTCCCGCTCAGTTCCCGGTCTTCTGTCCCGGCGCCCGCCTCCTCGCCACCGGCTCCGGGCGAGAGAGTCGCCGGGCGAGGCCGGCGTAACACTTCAGGCAGGATAGCGAGAGGTCGGGCTCCCATCTCCATGAGCGGAAGGGGACCCCGGTGGCGCCCGCATCGATCCGCCCGGGAGGCGGGGGGGGCAGGCCATCTCCGTTCCCCGCTGCAGTTGTATGATCGCATCGGCCCGCGCGGGCCCCTGTATCCTTGAGAGTATCCTCCTCGATCAATCAGCTGACCGGGACCGCACACCCGGTCAGGAGAAATTCCCGGAGCATGGGAGGGCGACCAGATCCCGGCTGAATGCGCGGTTGACGTGGTTCAGGAGTTCAGGAAAGAGGTTGTTCCCGGTGATGACCACCCGGACGTCACCCACGCAACTACAGAGCTGTCCGCCCACGATTGATACGAAACGCCATCCATGGCAGGGAGGTGGAAGATGACCATACCTGCTCGCTTTGTGCCCTGTCACGCAAATCGGCAGGCTTGAAGAAAGATATATAGGGATAGGAGATGAGGGGGTGGTCACCGGGCGCCGGAGATCACGACCGGGCGCGAGGTGACGAAAAGGATGACCGTGAGCATCATAGAGGATAGAGATACCTGGGACACATTCATCGACGAAAGCCCATCAGGGCTCCTCTTTCACCGGTGGGACTACCTGCACCTGACAGCACGGTATACCGGGAGCCGGTTCCTCCCGTATGGAGTCTATAAGGGAAACGAGCTGGCCTGTCTGTTCCCGCTCTTCTTCCGGCGGATGTACGGCGTTAACGCCGTCTTCTCTCCTCCCCCCCTCACGGTGATACCTTTCCTCGGGTGCGTGATGAACAGGGGGTTTACGAGGCTGAAACAGAGCAAGAAGGAATCCCTCCTCGGCATGATCGCCGGGGAGATCCAGGAGGAGATCCGGGGTCTCTCGCCGAACTACCTCTCAGTATCTTTCGTCCCGGAGTTCAACGACGTGCGCCACTACCTCTGGGATCGGTGCGATGCACGGATCCGGTACACCTACACCATCGACCTTACGCGCTCGATCGAAGACCTCTGGAACAACCTCCACTATAAGCTCCGAAATAAACTGAAAAAAGAGGAGAATGCCGGCCTCCGGCTGGAGAGGACGGGTGATATCTCCACACTCCACCGGATCCTTGCCGACCGCTACCGTGACCCCGCGCTCGATATCCCGCCGATCGATAGGAATTACCTCGAAGATCTCGTGCATACCTACCCGGACAGGATCGCAGCATACTATCTCTACAATACGGAAGACGAACTCGTGGGCGCGGTGGCGGCCCAGGAGTACAGGCGGTTTCTGCTCTGGATGGGGACGCCGAAGGTCGAGACCGCCCATGCCGGGAACGAGTATCTCCAGTGGCTCCTGATCCAGAGGGCAAAAACCGAAGGTTACCAGATGTTCGAGAACATGGGTGCAAACAACCCCGACCTGGCCTTCTTCAAGTCCCGGTTTAACCCGGATCTCATGATGTACTTCGAGATAGAGAAGAAGGATACCTTCGGGGCGGTCTCCGAATGGGCATACCTCGCCTTTGTCAAACGCCTGATGATGGCGACGGGAAGGGTTTAGACCGCCCGTACTGGAGAGGCAGACTCCAGGTTCGGAGCATGGTTGTCGGATGGCGGGAGAGATTCCGGAGGTCCGGGCTACTTTCTCCTCTGCCAAAAATCATACAGGACGATGCTCCCTGGAGGCACCCGAGAAGATAAATATATCTGCCGCTATCCTGTAGCGAGCGCATTCCGAAAGGACCGCTCGGCCGGAAGCAGGGTTCCATGACACTCAAACTCGTGGATGACAGGGAGGTATGGGATACCTTCATCGATGGGAGCCCGTATGGGCTGCTCTTTCATAAGTGGGACTACATCACGATCACCGCACGCCATGCGGGGTACCGGCTCCTCCCGTACGGGATCTATAATGGAGAGGAGCTCGTCTGCCTCGTTCCGCTCTACTTCAGGAGCACGCACGGGATAAAGACGCTCTTCTCGCCGCCGCCCATGCAGGCTGTCATACCCTACCAGGGTTTTGTCCCGGTACGCGAGTTTGATGTGATGAGACAGAGCAGGAAGGAGGCGATCATGGGCCTCATCGCGGGCGACCTCTCCGCCGAGATCGACGCGATCTCGCCGCACTACCTCTCCCTGACCCTTGTGCCCGGCATTGCCGACATCCGGCAGTTCACCTGGCGGGGATACACCCCGAGGGTTCACTACACCTACACAATCGACCTTTCACAGCCGATTGAAGCGATCCAGAGCGACTTCCACTACAAACTCCGTAGCGGTATCCGGAGAGCTGAGGAGGCGGGCATGGATCTCGTGCGGAGCAACGACTTCTCAGGACTGTATACCGCGATCTCCCGGCGGTTTAGCCACCCGGATAAGCAGATCCCGATGATCAGGCAGAGCTATTTCGAAGATCTCTTCCGGGCATACCCGGAGCACCTTGCCGCCTATTACCTCTATGACCGGGATGGTGCTCTCGCGGGGGCACTCGCCACGCAGGAGTACAGGCGTTTCCTGCTCTGGATGGGAACACCGCGGATCGAGGGAGGGCACGCGGGGAACGAGTATCTCCAGTGGCTCCTTGTCCAGCGTGCAAAAGCCGAAGGTTACCGGACGTTTGAGAACATCGGGGCGAATACACCTGACCTGAACTTCTTCAAATCACGATTCTGCTCGAATCTTGAGATCTACATGGAGATCTACCGGAAAGATATGATCGGGACTCTGGCAGAATGGACATACAGCTCCATCGCCGGTACATCCTGGCTGAAGCGCCGGATCGTCCCGTACATCGAGTGATCCGCCGAGAGGTCGCCAGCCGGAGGCGGGGTGAGATACCGGAACCTGTCGCCTCCGGTGCAGGGGATCGCAGATGGTCAGACGTCCGGGGAACAGGGAGCGCCCTAGAAAAAATTCTCAGAGTGCGGCATGGAGACCAGATCCTGACCGGATGCGTGGTAAAAATGTTGCAGGAACTCCGAAAGGAGGTTATGTTCTGTAAATATCACCCAGATATCACCGTATGCCTCCAGGTGACTGCACTCCCATGATTGATACGAGATATCATCCACAGCAAGGAGGCGGAGTGCGACCATGCCCTCACCTCACGCATCACGGTATATAATGGTTGGGCCCCGGCGGCCTGACACTCTGGCCGGGGTGTGACTCCGGTCTGCAGGACCACCCCGCCTCCTCCGGGAGGTGTGCCCCCTGCCTTGCAGGTGGAGAGACCACCCGGGACGTATCTTGCACGTGGTGCCCTCCCTCTCCGCGAAGCCCGACCCCCCGCCCGGACGGGGTTCGGGGCATGGCTGAGGTGATCCGGAGCGCACAGGAGAATGAGGTCTTCATCGATGATCCGGGACGGCATGCCTCAGTGAAGAAACTTCCTGCTCGGTCTTGCTCCCCCCTCCCGGGAAACACGGACTCCCGGTCTTCTGTCATGTGGCAGCCGGGAGGTATCCTGGACACCCGGTGCGGTGGGCCTGCTGCCCTGTGACTGGCAGTGACCACTACATTTATCTAGAGTACTGCGGGTAATGGGGGCAGCTGGATCTCGCCAGTAGAGCGAGGAGAGAAGAGCTTGTCAATAGAGATCGTCACGGATAGGGATATCTGGGATGCGTTCATCGATGCCGGCCCGTCCGGTCTCCTCTTTCACAAGTGGGATTTTCTGAAGATTACGGAACGGCACACCGGGTACAGGCTCCTTCCCTGCGGGATCTACAGGGGCAGGGAACTCGTCGCAGTCTGTCCGTTCTTCCACAGGCAAAGAAACGGCCTTTCTCTCGCCTTCTCCCCTCCACCCATGCAGGCGGTCATACCCTACCAGGGTATCGTGATGAGCAGGGATTACACCGCGGCAAAGCAGAGCAAAAAAGAGTCGAGACTGCAGCTGGTCATCGAAGGGCTCCGGGAGGTGATCGACGACCTCTCGCCAAACTACCTCTCGATCAGGCTCGCCCCCGGTTACCATGACATCCGCCATTTCATCTGGGACGGCTACCAGACCCGGATCAGCTACTCCTATACCATCGATCTCACTCCTCCCCTGGAGACTCTCTGGAAGAACCTGAACGCGAAGCTGCGGACGAACCTCCGGAAGTTTGAGAAGAGCGGCTACTACCTGGAGGAGGGGAGCGATCTTGCGCTCTTTTATGAGACGGTGCGCCAGCGATTCAGCCACCCGGATATGGGTATCCCGATGGTCGCACAGGGCTACTTTGAGGATATCCTCCGGGCGTATCCGGGCTCTGTCCGTGTCTATCACCTCTGTGACCGGGATGGGGATCTCAAAGGTATCGGGACAACCCTGGAGTACAAGCGATATCTTCTCTGGGTCGGCGGCCCGAAGATCGACGGCACATCAGCAAACGAGTACCTCCAGTGGCTCCTGCTCAGGGATGCAAAAGAGAAAGGTTTCCGGGAGTTTGAGAACACAGGTGCAAACAACCCGAACCTGAATATGCACAAGGCAAAGTACAACCCGGATCTCTCCATCCATATCGAAGTGAGTAGAGCGGATATCGTGGGGAAGGCGGCGGAGTGGACCTACAGCACTATCATCAACAGGCCCTGGATCAAGAGGAGGATGATCCCCTACATCGAATAACTGCTCGAGAGATCTCCGATATCGATCGGTAGTTTCTGGATGAGGTACCGGAACTTGCCGCCCTCTGTGCGGGGGATCTCGTCGACAAACCGGACTTCTACATCCACGCCGTCGCCGAGCTGCCACCGGAGCTCCCTGGCGAGCTGCTGAGAATCTTCCCGGGTGTAAGTCGGCTTTCTGACAACCTTTACAATGAGTTCTCCCATCGTCTCCTGGTACATCTGAAACTGCCGGATGTTCTCAAAAGCCCCCGACTCATAGTTGATGGGGGTGACGGAGATCAGGTGCCCGCTCCGTGTCACGATGAACTCCTGGAGTCTCCCCTCCACCTTCTCAAGCAGGGGGTACTGTCTCCCACAGGAGCACCGTTCCGTCGTGGCGACCGCCACATCCCGCGTCCGGTAGCGAATAAGAGGGCAGACGTAGTTGGTGAGATTGGTTGCGACGACCTCGCCGAGCTCGCCCGGTCTCGCCACAGGCTGTCCATCCCTGCCGATCAGTTCGACCACCCCGTATTCAGGGAAGATGTGGTAGTGTGTGCTCTCCTCACACTCTCCGGCGAGCATGGTCTGTTCGGAGTTGCCGTACCAGGAGAAGACCCTGCATCGAAACGCCTCCTCAAGGAGACTCCGCTGCCAGGGGTAGAGGTTCTCGGAGCCACAGAGGACCGCCCGCACCGTCGGGAAGGGTTTGATCCCATGCTCCTTCATGAATCGCGCCAGGATCACGGCCGTCGAGGGATAGGCGTGGATGAACCGGGGTCCAAACCGCCGGATCTGATCGATATAGGCCGGCAGGGTCTCCTCGGTCATCTGGTGAGAGGACATGATCAACCACCGGCCGAAGAGCTCGCGCTTCCAGTAGATGCCGCTCGATGCGCTGTCCACCACATGTCCCCGGAGGACGACACATTTATCGCCGAACCGGTAGCCGACGCGGTCCCACTGGATCTTCATAAACGCCCACTCCCGGGCCCGGGAGACCCCCCGTTCGTAGTAAAACCCCATCGGCGTACCGGTAGAACCGGACGTACGGACGTACTCAAACGACGATTCAGGATAGTTTCTTGCTTTGAGATCGGGGAGGTGGGTCTGGACGATCTCTTTTGTCAGGAACGGGAGGAGCCGGAGATCTTCCGGGGTTCCGATATCCCCCGGCACGAGGCCTCGATCGTCGAAGATCCGGCGGTAGTAGGGGACGTTTGCATAGGCGTGGTCGAGCAGGCGCGAGAGCGCCTCTGTCTGGTATGCCAGAAGTTCTTCGTGACTCCACCACTGGGACTGCCCGAGGAGCGTGTACATCTCCCGGTATATGCGGTAAGAAGGTATCAGGCTGAGCGCTTGTACGGTGAGAGGATTTGCCCCCGATATCCATTTCAGCAGGTCAGCCTTCATATATGCATCTCCAGGATCACGCAGTCATATCTGAAGTCCCGAGCTCAATCTTTGTCATCTCTCTCTCACCGAAGTGTACCGGCAGGTTCTGGACGAAGTAGCGGTACTTGCCACGGGTGGTGAGCGGTATGTTGTCAACGTACCTGATGGTGACGGTGACGTCGTCGCCACAACTCCGGCTCACCTCCTGGTAGAGGTATTCTGCATCCAGATCCCCGAACGCCGGTTTTTTTACGACGTTCAGGACGACCTCCCCGACCTCCTCCTGGTAGAACTGGAACTGTTTAACGTTATCGAAAGCATCAGTATCGATGTTCATGGTGATACCGGAGAGGAGCTCGCCCTTACCGGTTACGATGAAGTCCTGGATCCTTCCTTCCACACGCTCAAGCAGCGGGTAGTGCCTGCCGCAGGTGCAGGGCCCCGGTGCCACGGTTGCAAGATCCATCGTCCGGTAACGGATGAGGGGGCAGACGTAGTTGGTGAGGTTGGTGGCGATGACCTCACCGAGTTCGCCCGGTTCCTCCACAGGCCGGCCATCTCTGCTGATCAGCTCAACCACCCCGTACTCGGGGAAGATATGGTAGTGTGTGCTCTCCTCGCACTCTCCGGCGAGAACGGTCTGCTCGGAGTTGCCGTACCAGGAGAAGATCCGGCAGCAGAACGCCTCCTCGAGGAGACTCCGCTGCCAGGGGTAGAGGTTCTCAGAGCCACAGAGGACCGCCCGCACCGTCGGAAAGGGCTCAACCCCGTTATCGGTCATGTAACGGGCGAGCTGCGCTGCGGTAGAGGGGTAGGACTGGATGAACCTCGGTCCAAACCGCCGGATCTGATCGACATAGGCCGGCAGGGTCTCCTCGGTCATGTGATGGGATGACATGAGCAACCACCGGCCGAAGAGGGTCTTTTTCCAGTATGCCGAATTGCTGGCGGAGCCAACGATGTAGCCCCGGAGGACGGCGCATTTATCGCCAAACCGGTAGCCGACGCAGTCCCACTGGGTCTTCATGAACGCCCACTCCCGGGCCCGGGAGGCGCCTCGCTCGTAGTAGAACCCGACCGGGATCCCGGTGGACCCACCGGTGGTGACATACTCGAAGGCGGCGTCCGGGTAGTTTCTGGCCTTGAGGTCGGGGAGGTGGGTCTGCAGGTCCTCCCGGGTCAGGATCGGGAGGAGGCGGAGGTCTGCCGGGGTCTGGATGTCTTCGGGCACGAGCTCCCGGTCATCGAAGATCCGGCGGTAGTAGGGGACGTTTGCATATGCGTGGTCGAGCAGGCGCGAGAGCGCCTCTGCCTGATAGGCTGATAGTTCCTCCCGACTCCACCATCGGGATTCCTGGAGGAGGGCGTAGGTCTTTCTATAGGTACTGTAAGAGGGAAGGATGCCGAGAGCCTTTGCAGTGAAGGACTCTCTGCCGCAGATCCTCTCTCCCAGACGTATCATGTCACGTTCTCCGGGTGCATTTTTCTCTTGTTCAGGATCCACGACCGGCACATTCTGCCAGCCATCTCTTCACTCGCCAGGGTAGTTCGCTCTCCAGGCCGCGGGCGGTGCCGTGCTCCTCTGTTCTGCCCGGTGAGGTGGATGATCCGGTGAGCGGGGATCCTCTGTTTCTTCGGGAGAGTATACCGTCAAACAAGGTATATAAAATAGCATGTCGCCGCAGGTTCCATCTGGAAACAGGGTTCTGTGACCCCGGGATGCCCTGCCAGAGCGATTGCGGTGGACCGTTGATCCGGCATCCCTGAAATAAAGAACCCGTTTTTCAGAGATGCTTTTGCATTTTGCCGATGCAGGGATGAAATCCGGTGGGCGAGGGGTTCTAAAGCAAACTATAAATACATAAAGCCCCTTTTCGAGCATGTCCTTGTAAAGCAGGGCGACGATCACCGGAGATGTGTTAACACCGCCAGACGGTCAGTTCTCCGGGAAGGGGGGATTAGGTATTCTTCAGAGGACAGTACACAATAGCAGTAGCGGAGCGGGGATCCTTACCGATCCTCCGACTGATAACGATATCCTTGAGAGGGTGAGAGGGCTTGCCAGCAAATTGCGCAGAGAAAACGGTTTTTTACCGGAAGATATCGACTTTACAGTCCCCATCGGATGGGAAGAGCGGATCGGGCATCTCGATGATCAACCTATAAGGCGACTGATCGTATTCCTGCGTTCCACGGGTTGTGACTGGGTTGAGAAGACCGGGGGATGCACCATGTGCGGCTTTTACTGTGCGACGGCCCGGGGCAGGGAGATCTCGGCCGAGGAGTACATCGCACAGTTCGAGCACGTCATGGATGCCGTCGATCTTGAGGATTATCCGGTCATATCGATCTACAACGACGGGAACATATTCAACGAGCGTGAGATGCCGGTTGCCGCCATCGAGAAGATCTGCTCGTACATCAACGGGTATGAGAACATCAAGAAGGTGGTCGTCGAGTCGAGGATAGATTACTCTCCCGATGAGCATGTTGCGAAGATGAAGAAGGCCCTGAACGGCCGGCAGCTTGAGGTGGCGTTCGGCTTTGAGTCTGCGGATACCCGGGTGATGAACCTCTGTATCAACAAAGGCTTCTCGGCCAACAACTTCGATCACTTCCACTCCAGGATGCAGGGGATGGGTGTCCTGACAAAACCGCTCCTGCTCGTCAAACCACCGTTCCTCACCGAGGCGGAGGCGACAAACGATATCCTGCGGACGATCTCCTACTGTGTCTCCCGTGGGATCGACTACGTGGACCTCGAGGTGACGACGGTCGAGAAGCATACCGTTGTGCATGAACTCTGGAAGAACGACCTCTACCGCCCGCCATGGCTCTGGAGCCTCATCGATCTCCTGCAGAGGTGCCAGGAGCGGTTCGGGGACCGTGCTCATGTCTATGTCAGCCCCTGGACTTACTCGGTCGAGTCCCTCGACTGGGCCCGGAACTGTGGGAGGTGTGATGCCGGGATCATCAAAGCGATCGAGCAGTATAACCGGCACTTCGACCTGGCGGTGTTCGAGGGCCTGGACTGCTCGTGCCGGCACGACGAGTGGGAGGAGGCGTTTGCAAAAGAGGACCCGCGATCGATACAGGAGAGGATAGCGGAGCAGCTCTCGTATGTGCAGAACGCCCGGATGTCATCCGTGTAGGTGGCGGGCTGGCAGGCCCGGGGAGTGGGCAGATGACAGGCCCCAACTTCATCCCCGGGCGGGGCCTGGTGTGGATCTGCCGGGTTCGGGGGTTCTTTTTCTGGCGGGTGGCCGGCGGATCGTAACCGATCGATCGGCTCGCCTTCCCCCCTGTGCGGAGCGTCGTCCGGGGTTCCCCGGGACTCAGACAACAGCAACCATTATCCCTGCTGACTCATAAGCTCATCTGATTGCATGCTTCTGGTCAGGCAGTCGGTCGTCAATGAGTTCGCGGCAAAGGCACGGGAGGCATACGGGGGCGCGATAGAAGAGATCATACTCTTTGGCTCTGTGGCACGAGGGGATGACCGCCCTGACTCAGATATCGATATTCTTGTTATAACATCTGGTGAGGACTTTCGCATTCGTGAATTCCTCGCTGGAATTGCTTTTGATCTACTGATGCAGACAGGTGAACGGCTCTCGGTTAAAGTGCTCTCGCGTGCCGATGTTGTAGCACACCGGCATTACCCCTTTATCCGGAATGTTTTTCGAGACGGTGTGGCGAGTTAGGGTTTTCCGTTGAGGAGGATTCCGGGGCTTATAAGCCAGATGGTTGCAAAATTTGAGGATATTATCAACGAATATAGCGCTTCTGTCAGACGAGTATGCTCTCCTACACCCCGACCTCCCCAACATCGATCTCCCGGACCTCCCCGACCTCGATCGACTCCCACGCCCGGAACGTCGCAAGCGTCGTCGCGACACTCCCGGCAAAGTCCGGCAGATCGCCCTTCACGAACGCCAGGAGTTCGCCGGCAAACCCCTTGTCCTGGGCGAGCCACCGCCTCTCCCTCGACGCCTTCCCGTCCCGCCGGAGCTCGAGGTCGCGGAAGTCGGTGATCCTCGCCACGGCGCCATCGCAGAAGACCTCGACGGTCTCCTTCGGGTACGAGGGATCGCCGAGCGTCGTGTAGGTGATTGTGCCGACCGACCCCTCATCGAACGCCAGGGTCGCCTGGAAGTTGTCATACTTCTGGTGGCTCCCGGCCGGCCCGATCGCCCGGGCGTAGACCTGGACCGGCATCGCCCCGGTGATGAACTGCATGAAGTCGATGAAGTGGCAGCACTCCGATATCAGCATGCCGCCCCCCTGCTCATCGTCATGCACCCAGTGATCGGTGGGGATCTGCCCGGCATTGACGCGATAGTGCAGAACCGCCGGAGTGCTCCGGTTCCCGAAGAACTCCTTCATCTTCTGCGCAAGCGGCGAGTAGCGTCGGTTGAACCCGACCATGATCCGTCCCTCAGACTCGTTCCATGCCTGAACGATATCCCTGAGTTCATCGATATCGGTCGCAAGTGGTTTTTCCACAAATACGTCCTTTCCGGCATGTAGCGCCTCGATCGCCATCGGGGCGTGGAGGTCGTTCCTGGTCGCGATCATCACCGCATCGATATCCGGGTCATCGAGGATCTCCCGGTAGTCCGTTGTGCAGTAGGAAAACCCATACTTCTTCGCGACCGAGTGCGCTGAAAGCCCTGTCGCGGTCGAGAGCCCGGCGAGGTTCACGGGGAGGGCCGGGAGGTGGGGGTAGAGCGAGCCTGTAGCGTGGATCCCGGCGCCGATACACCCGAGCGTCCTGACCCCGTCCGTCCTCTTCTTCCGCACCGCCTCCGGAAGATGAGCGACGGTATCGAGAGCTCCCATGCCGTTCGGGCTGTACTGCAGGAGAACCCCGATATACCGCTCCTTTCCGGTGCTGATGAGGTTGTAGGCTCCTGGTGCATCCTCAAGCGCGAATGTGTGGGTTATCAGGCGGTCGAGGTCGATCTTCTTCTGCCGCACCAGTTCAAGGAACGCCTCCATGTTCCTCCGCTCGGTCCACCGCACGTATATGGGGTAGTCGATCCCCCGTTCCTCATAGTTCCGGTCGTAGCGGCCGGGACCGTAGGACCGGGAGACGATTATAGGAGCCTCCTTCTCGTAGAAGATATTCCGGGGCACGTTCATGCCCACATCCCCGACGACGACGACCCTGCCCTGGTCCCTGACCAGGCGGCCGGCAGCCTCAATGGGGGCGCTCGACCGGGTGGCCGCAGTGATGATGACCGCATCCGCCCCAAACGACGAGAACGCCTTCATCCGCTCCGTGAGGCCATCGTAGTTTGAGACGGCGTCGGCACCGAGGTCTGACGCGAGAGAGAGTTTCTCCCGGTCGATATCGATCCCGATGACCCGGCACCCCGAGGCTTTGAGGATCTGGACCGTGAGCAGCCCGATCAGCCCGAGTCCGATCACCGCGACGCTCTCACCGACCGTGACCTGAGCGTTCCGGAGACCGTGCATCGCGATCGAGCCGACGGTCGCAAACGCTGCCTCCCGGAACTCGACGCCCTCAGGAATCTTCACGCAGAGGTTCCTCGGCACCGATACGTACTCGGCATGCACCGCGTACCCGGCCCCCCCGCACGCGACACGGTCGCCGACCTCGAAGTCATCGGTCCCGGTCTTCACCACCGTCCCGGCACAACTGTAACCGAGCGGTTCCGGCTTTGAGAGCCGGCCCATCGCCTGCCGGTACGCCGGGAGGGGGCCGTCGGTGCCGATCTTCTGGAGGACTCTCCTCACATCATCCGGGCGTGCCTTCGCCTTCCCGACGAGCGACTGCCCCGCGAGGTTGATGAGCGACGACTCTGTGCCCGCGCTGATGAGGGAGCAGGCGTTCTGAACGATGACCCCCCGCGACACGGTGGGAACGGGGACATCCTCCACCTGAATAGACCCTGATTGCAGGTCAAGTAATACCTGTTTCATGCGTATTCCCCCAGATCTCCGCCTGGCTGAGGCAGTCGAGAACCTCAGACGTCATGAAGAGATCGGAAAAGTTCTTTGAGGGTTCCACGGTCGATGGCTGGATCCCGAGCAGCCGGCAGAGAACCCAAAACGATCCTGCCTCCGCGGTCTCGCTGTACCTCCTCCGGGCGACCTGCCGGTAGACTGCGTAGCCGAACCGAAACGCCCGGTGTCGTGCCGGAAACCCCCCGATCGATGCCATCCTCGCTGCATCAGCGATCGATGGGGGCAGGCTGTTCCAGGATTCCGGCTCCCACCGGAGCGCAAGCCCTTCCCGGACGATCTCCTCAAGTCTGTAAAAACATAGACCGGCATGCTCCAGGTAGTGGCCGTTGCCCCGGGATGCGTGGATGAAGGAGGCGTGCGCGAATGCGTACGCTCCCGAGAGATGGTAGGCAAAGGATAGACCGCTCTCCGACCAGTTGAACTGCCCACAGGGGCACAGGATGGCCGCGAGCCAGCGCACACCCTCCGTGAGGCTCTCACTGATCCAGCGCTCTTTGAGCACGTCGTTTGCTTTCGCAAGGTAGTAGAGGGTCACCCCCTGGTAGTGGGCGCAGGGCAGGTTGAAGATGTAGGGGTAGGTTCCCCTGTCCACGGCATACGGGTAGACACCATCGTCTCGCTGGTGCCCGACGACGTTCTCCACAGCCCGAACGGCCGCCGCACGGGCAACCGGGTCATCGTATCGCTCTGCGTAGCGTGCAAGGAACGCCCCGCAGGAGGCGTCGACGTTTAAGTGGTCAGCGGTATACTGTGCCGATTTCAGGAAGTAGCCGGGCCGCCTTTCGGCGGCGATGACGCAGTTCCGGGCTCTCTCGATCGCATCCTCATGGGGGTAGCGGTCAGCCGCCTCCAGCAGTGCATCGCCGATAAAGGCGGTGACCAGGGCCGAAGGCTGGTTGTAGTTGACGTGGACCTCGTTCCAGGATCCATCTGGATTCTGGCAGTTCACGATGTAGTTCAGGAGGTGTTCTGCGAGCGGATCGCCGCCCGTGCGGAGCAGCGTCCTTGCAACCTCGGCGTGCACCCGATTTCTGATGATGCCAAATACCGGGTCGGGGATGTACGCGGTCTCGCCGTCGACGACCACCATCTCCCGGACCGCTCCGCTCATTCGGGTGACCAGTGATCTCAAACGCCCATCCATGTCATCCTCTCGATATGCTGCTTCAGTTTGAGGGTGATCGCTCTCCGGTCGTAGTGCTCCGCGACATACTCCCGCCCCCGGCGACCCATCTCCTCCATCTTCGCCGGATCATCCAGGAGCGAAGAGAGTGTCGCGGCGATCGCCTCCGGGGTGTTATCGGCTATGACCCCTGCACCCGATTCCCTGGCGAGGTTGGCAATCTCGCCGTCTCCGCACCCGACGAAGGGTATCCCGCACGCCATGTACTCGTAGGCCTTGGTGGGAGCAGCGTACTCGAGGGTCGCAAGTCGCTTCAGCGGCGCCATCCCTACGAGCGACTCGGAGAGCAACCCCGGGATCTCCTCTCGGGGGAGGGCGCCCGTGAAGATAACCGATTCGGTCAGGTTCTCCGCCTCCACCAACCGCTCGAGGTGTTTGCGTATGTCTCCATCACCTGCTATGAGAAACTTCAGGTTGTAGGTGCCGTTCATCGACTTGACGGCGAGGGCTACCTTCTCGAGATCCTGTGCATGCCCCACGTTGCCGGCATATACGATCTGCTGCTTCTTTCCTCTCTCTGCGGGGCGGAAGAGATCGGTATTGACGCCGTTTGGCATCAGCTCTATGGGGGCCGTGACGGTGTAGCGCGACGCGATCTTCCGCCCGAGCTCTTCGGTCGTGACGCTCACAAGATCAGCACGGGCGAGGCAGATCCCCTCAAATTTCCGGCTCATCTTTTCGTAGGTGCTCCCTTCTTTGAGGAATCCAAGGCCTATAGACGCATCGATCCAGAGATCGCGTATATCGAGGATCCACTTCACCCCGGATATCCGCTGGAGCACGTAGCCCGGGATTCCGGTGAAGAGGGGGGGGGCTGATGTGATGACCAGGTCAAACCGGTTCCAGGGAAAGCAAAGCCAGAGAAGAGCATGGAGCGGAAAGGTGAGGTAGTAGGCCATTCTGCTCATAAATCCCGGATCTCCTGAACCAGGTTGCCAGGTCCAGAGACGCACGACCCGGACCCCATCGACCTCCTCCTCCCGGATTCGCCTCCAGGTGCGCGGGAACGACCCTGTGGGAAACGTTGGATGCGGTGCAAGTACTGTCAGATCGATACCGGATCTTGCGAGGTGCACGGCAGTGTCGTAGGTACGTGATGCGTTCCCGGACTTCTCCGGTGGAAAATGTTGTGATATGATGCATACCCGTCTCATGGGACTCCTCGTGTTATCTGGATGCGAAGGTTATCCCGGGAAGGCCCATTCCCGGTGTTAAAGGAACCTCCCCCGCCCACCCGGGGTGAACAGAGGGACCGATGGTGGGGTTGCGATTGGCCGGGTCACATCTGTCGAATACAGGCCCGCCAGTGGGATATCTTCTTCCAGGGCGATTGGTGGCACCTGTGAACCATCACCAAGCACCCGGACAGCAAAACCCTGCCTGATCCACCGCTCATGGTCGAGGATGTTCCTGGTGTCTATGACAAATTTTGTTCGGACCTGAAGATCCGCAGGATCAGTTTTCTGGAAACAGTCGTGGTCGGCGAGCACAACGACGCAGTCGCTTCCGGCTGCCGCATCAGCGGCATCCATGAGCGGGTGCGGGAAATCCTTCACGTAAGGGTCATGGCACCTGATAGCGTAACCCTCGTTCTCGGCGAGCTGGATGAACTTGAGCGCCGGGCTCTCCCGGGTATCGCCGATGTTGCCCTTGTAGGCGACGCCAAAGATACTGATGACCGGATTTTTGATGCCGTGTAGCAGGTTGCGGGTGAGGTATAGCACGTAGTTTGGCATGGAGTCGTTAACCTCCCGTGCCGTTGAGACCATCCTGCACCTTGTCGAGTTCTCGGTCAGGAACCAGGGATCGATGGCGATGCAGTGCCCCCCCACCCCCGGGCCCGGGTTTAAGATCGAGACCCGGGGATGCTTGTTTGCAAGGGTGATGGCCTCCCAGACGTTGACGCCGCACTCTTCTGCGAGTTTTGCAAACTCGTTTGCGAGCGCGACATTCACGTCACGGCAGGTGTTCTCCATCAGTTTGACAAACTCAGCCGTCCGTGTTTCGGTCGTGTATATCTCACCACGGACGAAGGTCTGGTAGAGAGAGATCGCCTGATCGGTGGAATCCCGGTCATACCCACCGATGATGCGGTTGTTGTAGATCATCTCCTGTACGGTCCGTCCCGGGATCGCCCGCTCAGGGCAATGCGCATACAAGAAATCTCTTATAGCAACGCCGCTCTTCTCAAGCACGGGGATGACGACCCGCTCACTCGTTCCGGGAGGGACGGTCGACTCAAGGATGACCAGGTCTCCCTCTTTGATGTGATCTGCGATCATCCCTGCCGCCCTCCGGACATAGGAGAGGTTGGAGATTTTTGTTGTCGGATCCAGCGGAGTCGGAACAGCTATCAGGAAGACATCCGCGTTCCCGGGGCTGCTCTTCGCGGTAAACCGATCCTTTGCCCGGAGATAAAGATCTTCAATACCAGGTTCCTTAAATGGGAGCTTTCCCTGATTCAGACAGTCTACAACACTCTTCTTTACATCGACGCCTACAACATTTGAGCCATGAGCGGCAAGCAGCAGTGCGGTCGGCAATCCTATGTGCCCTAATCCCAGTACACAGATCTTCATAGATGTCTTCCCCTGATAGTTATTGGGTTCGTGCTGCGGTACAGACCATCACGATCATTTTTCCGGCGATCCCGTCCCCGTACGGGTTCTTCCAGCTCTGTTTTCGGGCGGCTGCGGAGCGGACTCCCTCGAGGATCGTCTCTGCATCGGTGCCGACCAGGATGTTCGATCCGACGTCCAGCGTCTCCGGCCGTTCCGTATCGTAACGCATCGTGGCGCACGGAACACCGAGTATACAGGTCTCTTCCTGGACACCGCCGGAATCGGTCAAAACGAGTTTCGCCTGCGATTCAAGTTGCAGGAACTCCAGGAACCCGAAGGGTTTTGTCAGGTTCAGTCCGTTGACCTCGATTCCCAGCTCTTTAATCCGCTTCTCGGTCCTTGGATGGACGGGGAAGACGACCGGCAGGGGGAACTCCTTCTGCACCTCGATAAGTCCTTCTAAGATCCCCCTGAGCCGGGCCCGGTTGTCCACGTTCTCCTGCCGGTGGGCGGTGACGAGGAAGTAGTTACGGGGCTCGAGATCGAGGTCTTTGAGGGTGTCGGCCCGCTTCTTCGCGATCTCGAGGCTCTGGTACACCGCATCGACGACGGTATTTCCGGTAACACAGATCTTTTTATCATCGATGCCCTCTGCGAGGAGGTTCATCCGGGCGTTCTCTGTCGGTGCAAAGAGATAATCCGATATGTGATCGGTGACGACCCGGTTGATCTCCTCCGGCATCCGGCGGTTGAAACTCCGGAGACCTGCCTCGACGTGGCCCACCCGTATATGAAGTTTTGACGCCGCGAGGGCCCCGGCCATGACGGTGTTTGTGTCCCCCTGGACAAGGACTATCCCGGGGGACTCCTTTATCAGAACATCCTCGACGCCCGCCATAATCTTCGCCGTCTGGCCCGCATGGGTTCCGGAACCCACGTCGAGGTTGTAGTCGGGGTCAGGCAGTTCGAGTTCTTCAAAGAAGACCCGATCCATCTCGTAGGAGTAGTGCTGCCCCGTGTGGAGTATAAAGTAGTCAAGATCCCTTCGCTCACACTCCCTGATTATTGGAGACATCTTGATGATCTCGGGTCGCGTGCCGAGCAGTATTCCGATCATTCCGCATCCTCCTTCATTCTCCTCATCATCCGACTCCACATGCAGTACGGACAGTCGGTGATTCCGATCATTCCGCACCCTCCTTCATTCACCTCACCCCCGCATTCTTGCGGCGAGAGCAAGCACCAGACCTGCTGTGAGGATGGTAGCCCCCGGGATCAGGAGGAGTGATGCGAGCATGCCCCGCCCGATCGGGAGGATGCCGGTTTCGGCAAATTCCTGGAGAAATTGGAGTGCAAAGTATACGCCTGCAAGCATCACAACAAGCCCGGGCAGGCCGATGTTTAAGAGGGGTCTTCTCTCTGCCGTGAGCCAGAGTATTGATCCAAGTACCTCTATCCCATGGGATACCGGATTCATCGTAGATGTATCAAAATCACCATACCTGCAGTTGATCGGCGTTTCATTGATACGGAGATGATTTTTCTGCGCGACCATGAGCATCTCTGACTCGATCGAGAAGTCATCCCTCTTCAACGTACTGTTCATCGATTCCATGCTCTTCCTGCCCAGTGCCCGGAATCCACACTGCGAGTCTGTGATCGAACTGCCATTGCTGGAGGCGATATCGAGCACCATCCTCCCGAATCTCCGATATCTGGGCATCTGATCGAGGGTTCGAAACCCGATGACGAGATCAGCATTACCGGAGAGGATAGGTTCAATCAGGACAGGTATCTCATCGGGGTTGTGCTGGCCGTCCCCATCCATAAAGACCAGGCAGTCGTAATCGTACCTGACTGCATACTCAAGAGCACTCTTTATCCCCCTTCCTTTTCCTATCCGGGTCCCGTGAGAGACCACGGTCGCTCCGGCGTCCCGGGCGACCTTCACGGTATTGTCTGTACACCCGTCATCTATCACGAGAACCTCATCGACGTGCGATCGGGCCATCAGGACGACTGAACCGATGGCAACCTCTTCGTTGAAGCAGGGGATCGCTGCAAGTGTTCTTTTGTTGCCCGGCCGGCGGGATCGGGCGGAGGCAGATTCAACGGCTTCGTTCACCATCCGCCGGTACCCGGTGACTGCCGGCGCTCGTAGAGGGTTGATCTGCTCCTGTACCTCACATCGGAGAGCAGGGACATGCATCTGGTTCTCCTGATCGAGGTTGTAGTCGGTGTTTTGTTCGATCCACCTGTCTATCTCTGCATCTCTGCACTGTGGTAATGGCACAGCTATTTCTCCAGTGAACCATCCGCTCTGATGAGTGGATGGTCCCCCGGGAACCGGATCCCTGTCGTACATTCACTTTCCCCTCTTGACGTACTGAAGCGGGACTGTGCAGGGATATATTAATAGGTTATTATTAAACTAAAACAGTTAACAAATAAGATGTACTAAATTAATTTAATTAACATCCAGGCTTCTATTCCATTCTCCGCTCATTTAAATGTTGTGGGAGAGGGGGTGAGAATGGAGATCATGCATTGATCGTTGATGGGATGATCCGGGCGCTCTGATCCTCAAAGGATCCACTCTCATCGAACCTCAACAACCGTAACATTTAAGTTAAGTTATTTCTGTTGGAGGGCAGGAAAACTGATTTCGCCTGCCGCACCTCCCCGGGATGATCCGCCGCCTCACGTGAAATTCTTTATTCATAGCGAGAACGAAAAGAATCTTTTACCTGTGCATGCCCTGTAGTATCCTGCCTCATCCGATACTAATATATAATATATTTGGACCCGCACTCCACCTCAGCCGTGTAGTTTTTCATCCTCCGGGGCAAGGAGTGCTGCTACCTCAGCCATGATGGTGTGGTAGTTGTAGCGTCGACTGGCCCGGTATCCCCGGTCCTTCTCATCAGTCGGGAGCGGTGTAAAGGAGATCCCGTAGTCGATATCCTGGAGCACAAGCCCCTCCGGGGGCGCCGCCGGGAGCCTTTGAACGGGTGGATCGGTGAGGAGGCGGGCTATCTCCTCCGGATCCATCTCGCCCCTCCCCACCCGGTCAAGCGCCGTCGCCATACCCCGGACCATATTCCAGAGAAAACTCGCTCCGGTCACCTCGAAGACAGCGAACCGCCCGCTCTCAAAGACCCGTGCAGAGAGCACCTCCCGTTCGGGGTTCCGGTCGCCGGCACGGGCGAACGCCGAGAAGTCATGCCGGCCGACAAACCTCTCTGCTGCCTCGTGCATGAGAGTGGTATCGCCCGGGGCCGGGAAGAAGTAGTAGCGGTAGGTTCGCGATACGGCATCGTAGCGCGGGTGAAACCCCGCCGGCACATCCGCCCATGCCGTGCACCAGATATCCCCCGGGAGCACCCGGTTCAGTGCCCGGATCGCCCGATCCGGCTCACCGGTGGAGAACGAGCAGACCTGGCACCGGGCATGCACCCCGCGATCTGTGCGGCCGGCCATGGAGTACCCCGCCTCCCGCCAGTCAGTGAAGAGATCCAGACGCCTGCAGGCCGCTATGAACTCGCCCTCCACGGTGCGGAGTCCGGGCTGCATCTGCGAGCCGAAGAAACCGTCCCCGAAGTACGAGAGGCGGAGCGCCAGTCTCATCAGACGATCCTGTATCCCTCTTGAGGCACGAGAAGCTCGAACCTCGCCCCTGTCCCGAACCTCCCCGTCTCGCGGATGGTGATGGAGGTGATTGCGAGGATCTCGTGGGCGAGGAAGAGGCCCCGCCCGTAGCCGTCTTCCTTCTGGATGAAGAGCCCTCCTTTCATCTCATCAGGGATACCGGTCCCGTCGTCCTCGACGATGATTGCGCAACCCTCCGGGCGCAGGTGGTAGGTGACAATGATCCGGGTCGCGCCCGTCGCCGGGGCGAGCGAGTTCTCGAAGAGGTGGGTAAAGACCGTCTCAAGGTGCAGATCGGCGAAGATCTCAAGCCTCTCTGTCCATGCTTCGAGGGAGACGTCACCGAATGAGAGGGTACTCGCCGCGTTCATGACGGTCGCCTGCACAGGCATCCATGCCGGCGGCGATGTCCCGATGTCGCGGAAGTCACGGGAGATCTCTATCTGTCGCCTGATACCGTTTGCAGCATCCTCAAGGTCGCTGATATACGAGAGGACTGCGGGGTCATCGAACTTCATCACACCCACCGAGAGATGACCATAGAGGACTGCAAGTCTGTTTGAGAGATCGGTGCGGAGGATCCCCGAGAGGGTGTTGAGCTGGCGACCGGTATTCTGGAGCGCCCCTTCCATCATGACCTCATCGGTGATATCCCGGATGGACTCGATGGCTCCTGCAACCCTCCCCTCGTAGTCGAGGAGCGCGGTCGTCGCGAACCTTATGTGTGCCCCCCGACCGCCCCGGAGACGGGGTGTGTGGGCCTCTGATATGAGGACATCCCCCACCCTCCTGACCGATGGGAGATCAGCCCCTGCATCACCTCTGATGACCAGATCGGCGAGCAGCGCCCGACGTTCTCCAAAGAACGGCAGGGCATACTCGCGATCGGCGCGGCCGAGCATGGCGTCCTTCTTCACCCCGGTCATCTCCTCAATAGCACGGTTCCAGGCGATGACCCTCCCATTGAGATCGATAGCGAAGGTCGCATCAGGCAGGAACTCGATGATCTGGTTCATCTGCTGCTCGGACTCCCGGAGTCTCATCGAGAGGAACGCGACCACGCAGCCGACCAGGATCAGGATGGCCGCGCGGGGGAGGACGCTGAGCGCAAGCCGGGCGACGGGCGGAGAGAAGATATACGCCATGGCGACGTAGGCGGCCGCGGTTCCGGTGGAGAAGAGGACACCGCGGCGCGGATACCAGTAGCTCGCAAGGATGATCGGTATGCTGAGCGGGAGGGCGGGGAGGAGACTCGCCGGGATGCCGAGGAGCATGCCAACCAGGCTCCCGCCGAGGGTCAGCGCGGTCAGTCCGATGACAGCCGCGACACGGTTCCTCCTGCAGGCAAAGAACGTGGTGAATCGGTCTCCGGTACTCATGGGGTCACCTGCGACGGGGTATGCTCACCCGGAGTTCTGTTCAGGAGCACGGATCACCCCTGCCGGGCAGAGAAGTTCGAACCGCGCACCCCTCCCCGGTTTTCCCGTCTCCCGGATGGTGATGCCGGTGATGGCGAGGATCTCGCGTGCGAGGAAGAGACCGAGCCCGGTGTTCATGCCGTGTGCGTAGGTAAAGATCTTCTCTTTCTCATCATAGGGGATACCTGTTCCGTCATCCTCGCAGATGATGATCCAGGCATCCCCATCCCGCCTGAGGCTGAAGGTGATGGAGGTGGTTGTTTTCCCATAACGTAGCGCGTTCTCGATGAGGTTTGAGAAGACCTTCTCGATGAGCGGGTCGGCGTAGATCTCCACTCTCTCGGGAACAGCGTTTTTGAGGGTTACCTGATCCAGCGATATATACTGCTCCGATCGTTTCACGAGCGCCTGGATCTCCTGCCAGGTGGGGGATGCGGACCCGATCTTCTGGTACTCGGCGGTGAACTGGACGGTGTTACTGATCCGGTTTGCAATCTTGCCGGCGCTCTCGACGTTATTCCAGGCGGCCGTCGGTTCTGTCTCGCGCATCGCCCGGGCCAGGTCGAGGTACCCCCAGAGCGCCGCGAGCTGATTTAAGAGGTCATGACGGGTGATATTCGCCATGAGCTGGAGTTTCCGGTTCGCATCCGCGAGCGCCTTCTCGACGCGCCTCCGCTCCTGGTTCTCCGCCGCAAGCCTCTCGTTCGTGCGCGAGAGATCCTCGACGGCCTCCTTGAGCCGATCGTTTAAGGCGTGGAGCTGTTCCTGTGCCTCCTGGAGTTCGGTGTTCTTCGCCACCGCGACGGTGTAGGTCGAGAGAAGGGTGTTTACAATCCTGAGTCTCCCGGCGGTGATGGTGTAGGTGCTGCCGGCGAACGGGATCTCCAGTTCTGCGGGCTGAGCGCCATCCGGGTCGGGTTCTCTTGCCGTCCGGAGGACAGCCTCGATCTGGGAGTAGACGAGCTCCGGATCGACGGGTTTGACTATGAAACTATCAGCCCCGGATGCAAGCCCCTTCATCACATCGGCGGGGTCAAAGAGGTTTGTGACCAGGATGACCGGGATCTCCGGGAAATTCTGCTTGATCTGGCGGCAGAGTTCATACCCATCCATGTTGGGCATCAAGATGTCGGAGAGGACGATATCAGGCCGGCTCTCCTCTATCCGCTGTATCGCCCTGACCCCATCCTCGGCGAGGGTGACATCGTATCCGTCCTTCTCAAGAATGTGGCGGATGAGCTCTGCCTGCGTCCGGCTATCCTCTACCACCAGAGCGCTCATTCCTTTTCTATTCTGTATACCTTCCATATCATCGCACCTCTCCATCAGCGGCGGCGCATAAGGCGACGCACTGTCTCAAGAAAATCCTCTGTATTGAAACTGCTCTTGACGATGTAGGCATCAGCCCCGACCGCTCTCCCCCGCTCCCGGTCCTCGGGCGAGTCGAGCGAGGTGACCAGCGCCACCCGGATCCCGGCAAACTGCCGGCCTTCGGCACGTATCTTCTCGGTGAGCGTAAAACCGTTCATCCGGGACATATCCACATCTGAAACGACCATATCAAACTCATGCTGCTTAAGCCTTGCGAATGCATCTATGCCGTCGACAGCGCTCTCCACCTGATATCCGGCCTCCTCAAGTATCGTCTGGAGAAGGATCCGCGATGTAACCGAGTCCTCAACGACGAGGATCCGCCCACCCTCCCCCCGGACAGGGATATTCTGTGCCGGTCGACTCGCCAGCATCGCGTCCTGGATCAGTTCCAGGGGATCGAGGACGAGCGCCACGCTCCCGTCCCCGAGGATCACGGCCCCGTCGATCCTCCGAACGGAGCGAAGCTGGCTCCCGAGCGGCCGGACGACGATCTCCTGCACACGGAGCACCTCATCGACCATACAGGCGATCTGCCCCGCCCCGTATGCTATGATGACGAGGGGGGCCGGTCGCGTCTCATCGGGTAGCGGTCCCGAGAGAGGGACGTTCAGGATATCGGTAAGTCTAACAACCTCGATCGTCTCCCCGGCGAACCGGATCGTCGGCCGGTCACGGGCGATAACCAGAGAATCGGGGCGCACCCGGAGAACCCGCTTCACCTGTTGCATGGGGAGGGCGTAGGTCTGCCTCCCGGAGCGGACGAGGAGACCCCTGAGGGTGGCCTTCCTCACCGGGACGGAGAAGGTGATGGTGGTTCCCCTGCCGGGGGTTGAGGATACCGTCACCTGTCCCCCGAGGCGTGATATAGTATCCTCGACGATCGCAAGCCCGAGTCCCCTCCCCGAGAGGTCGGTGACGACCTGGCTCGTCGTTAATCCTGACTGGAATATGAGCCAGATCGCTTCGCTGTCCGTGAGGGCTGCATCCTCCTCCTTCGTTATCACTCCGTCCTCGACGGCGGTCCTCCGGATAGCGCTGCTGTCGATGCCGGCGCCGTCATCGGTCACCTCAAAGCCGACCCTGCTGCCGGAGCGGGGATAGACCCGGATCCGGAGTGTTCCTGTGGGAGGCTTGCCCCGGGATACCCTGGTTCCGGGGTCCTCGATCCCGTGATCGATGCTGTTCCGGATCAGGTGCATGATGGGCTCTTTCAGCGCATCGAGTATACGCCGATCCACCTCGATCTCCCCTCCCTCGATCGTGAAGTCGACGGACTTCCCGGATGTGCGGGAGACCTCTCTCACAAACACAGAGAACGGCGCGAGCATGCTCGATGCCGGCAGCAGCGCGGCGTCGTGGACCAGGTCGGAGATCTTTGAGATGCTCGCTTTTAGCGCCGCCTGATCGACCTCCATAGCCCGCAGGTGTGCCGCAAGGTCGTGCTGCAGGTAGGTTCCAAACTCCCTGTTGTGCTCCAGGAGCTCGACCACCCGCTGGAGCGGCAGAACCATGTCGTAGGGCAGCATCGTCCTCTCCTCGCCGAAGGCCTTCCTGCGGATCAGGTTCAGGTCGCTGAAGACCTGGGAGTGGCTCCACTGCCAGAGGGTGAAACGGGTGGCCATCTCCTCGAGTTCGCGTATACGGTGCGAAAGAAAGATCTGTGTCGTGAGAAGACTGTCGGCCCCGGCGGCGAGCTGGTCGAGCCTGTGGGCTGCGACCCGCACCGTGCCCTGATCTAACACTGATCCGGTCTCACGGGCGCCGGCAGTCTTCGGTGCATGGAGATCCCCGCGATCCGGGTCATCGCTGGCCGGCCCCTTCCTGTCAGGGAGGGTCCGGAGCCTCCTGATGATCTCCGCTACCGGCGTCCCGGGTCGCTCGCCCTGGAGAAGCGCCTTTATGACCGCGAGTGTCTCATGAAAGAGATCGTAGTCGTCCACCAGGGGGGTGTACTCACCCCGTTTCACGAGGGAGAAGACGGTCTCGAGGTTCTGGCAGAGGGACTCGATCTCCCGGAGGTTGACCGCCCGTGAAGCACCTTTCAGGCTATGGATCCTCCGGTAGACTGACTCGACCAGATCAGGCGTGAGTCCGGTCTTCTCGAGATCGATCAACCCCCTCGTGATAGCTTCGAGATATTCGTCCGCCTCCTCCCGGAACGTCTCAAGGAGGCGGGCACGGAATTGTTCGTCCGTCCCGCTCATGGTATGTCGTGTCAGACCCGGTACTGCTGGGTGATCCTCTTCAATCGGGCGCCGAGTTCGTGCAGATCCTCGGCGGTCTTCTCCGCCTTGCGGGTGGTCTCAAGGTTCTTCTGTGCCGCGTCGCGTATGTTCTCCATCGCGCTTGAGATCTGGTCGACCCCTGAGGCCTGGGTCTGGATCGATGTGGCGATCTCAAGGACTTCCTGCGACGTCTCCGCGATCGACTGGGCGAGCACCTCGATCGCCTCCTGGGCGTTGTTCGTCAACCGGACAGCATCCGCGACGGACCGCATCCCCTGTTCGGTCGAGGCAGCGGTCGAGGAGACACCCTGCTGGATATCGGTCAGGATGGCCCGGATGTTCGATGTCGCCTTCTTCGACTGCTCGGCGAGGTTGTGAATCTCGTTTGCGACGACCGCAAACCCTTTCCCGAACTCCCCGGCTTTTGCGGCCTCGATGGATGCGTTCACCGCGAGGAGGTTGGACTGCTCCGATATATCGGTCACCGTGGCGATGATCTCGCCGACGGCCTGGCTCTGCTCTGAGAGCCTGATGACGTTCATCCGGATGATGTCCATCTGCCGCTGGATCTGGTTCATGCCTTCCAGTGTCTCGCGCACCGATCTCTGGCCGCCCTTCGAGACTTCGAGGGCTTTCATCGCCTTCTCGGAGACGCCCTTCGTCTTCTGGTTCACAAGTTCGGTCTTCTTCCTGACGCTCTCGACTGAGTCTGAGGTCTCATTCACCGTTGCTGCCGTCTGTGAACTCGCTGTAGCGAGCTGGGTCGTGACCGCCAGGATCTCGTTTGAGGCGAGAGAGAGGACCGAGACCCCTTCGTAGAGCTCCTCGCTGATCAGCTTCATCAGCCGGGAGAGTTCGATTCCGATGGTGTTGAGGGCATCGCGGTAGGCGACGAACTCCCCGGCGACCGGGATCTTCTCGTCGAACCGGGCGGTGAAGTCACCGGATGCGTAGATCCTCGCAAGCCGCATCGCCTCGTTCACCGGCTCGGTTATCGACTCAAGGGTCTTGTTGAATCCGGCGATGATCATACGGTACCCCCCGCGGAACGCTTTCTCGTCACCCCGGATGGAGAGATCGCCTGCACGGGCGGCATCCGTGAGTTTGAGCGTCTCTTTGTGGAGGTGGTCGAGGGACTGGACCATCAGGGCGAGTGCGGGCCGAATCTCATCGCCCTCGTCGGTGATCGGGAACTCCCTGACGTACTCGCCGAGTGCTATCTTCTTTAAGTTCCCGACGACGTTCGTCTGGAGATCGCCGGCGAACTCATCCATCGTCTTTGCCATGACCCCGATCTCATCCTGCCGGCGGATGTTGAGCCGGGCGGAGAGGTTTCCGTTGCGAAGCTCCTTTAACATCAGGACAACCTGTTGCAGGGGGTCAGATATTGAGCGGCCAAAGAGGATGGCTATGGCGACACCGATGGCGATGGATGCGAGGACGACGACGATGATCGTGTTTCTGATCGTGTCGATAGGTCCGGTGAAGTCAGAGAGTTCGGCACGCGAGACGATGTGCCAGTCGAGCGGTTCGTAGTAGGTGTAGGCATCGATCATATCCGTCCCGTCGACCTGGTGGCGGATGATCCCGACCTCCTTCTGGAGGATCTCCCGGACAAAAGCCTCTCTGGCCCAGTTCTCTCCTTCGAGGGTGGGATGCACGAGCACCTGGCCGTTGCTGTCGATGACGAACATGTAGCCGTTCCTCCCGATGACCGTCTCCCGGAGGCTCGTCTTTAAGACGTCGAGGGTCTCTTCCTCCTCCGTCCCGACGAAGAGAACCCCGACGATCCTCCCGCTGCTGTCTTTTATCGGTTCGTACGCGGTGACGTAACGCTTGCCGAAGAGATCCCTGCTCCCGTAGTAGGTCTCTCCCTGGCTCACCACGACGTCGTAGACGTTCTGGGTCAGTTCGGTCCCGACCGCTCTCCGGCCATCTGTCCCGATGACGTTTGTGGAGATCCGGACGGCGTTGTTATCATACACCTGAAAGACGGTCGCCGCCCCGCCGACGAGGGACTGCACCTGGTCGACGATCTCGAAGTTATCGTTGATGACGTATGCATCTCCGCCGGCGCCGACGAGCGTCAGTTTCCCGCCGATGACCTCAGGGGTGCCCCGGGCGTAGAAGTTCTCCCGGAGAACGTTGAGGTCGCTGTTCACCTTATTGCGCGTGAGTTTGTATACGTCGTTGGTCCATCCCTTCGCGTCGTGCACCTGTGTCTCAAGCAGCGTCTCGATCTGCTCGTTGATCACGCCGCTCGAGCTGGTGTACGCCACCAGGCCGAGCATAAGTGTCGGGACGATCGCCAGAAACAGGCAGATGACGAGGATCTTCGTCCCGACCTTCATATCTGAAAAAAATGTGAACATGGGCTTGCCTCCGTTCCACTCGCTCCTCTATGACTCAATAAATTGATGCTCCTCCGCGGGTTAAATAATGTTTCATCTCAAAAGGGGGAGTTCTGCAGGGATTTTTAGCATAATGGCTGAATTATGCAGGATTATTTCCTGGTCTCATCCACCACCATCCCCGGATCGGCGAGGATCGCTGCAGCATCGAGAACGATAACCGATCCATCCGCAACCCCCATCAGGTATCTCCGGTCGATGGGCGTCATACCCGGTTCTACAGGGGCGAGCCGGTCGGTCGGCCGGATACCGATACCTGTTATGTAATCGGCAAGGATCCCGAAGGCCACTTCCCCATTGGATAGGACGATGACCCGGTTGAGGTCTGTCAGACCGTGCTTCGGTATGGAGAAGAGCGTGCGGAGGTCGACTATGGATATGATCTCTCCCCTGATGGCGCCGATTCCGGCGATGAAATCGGGCACCCCCGGGACCGGCGTGATCTCGCGTATGATGAAGACCTCCCGGATGTACTGCATTCTGACGGCGTATTCCTGGCCGGCGAGCTGGAACGTGAGGAGTTCAGGAGATGTGGTCTCGCGAGGCTCTTCCTCTG
Organism: Methanomicrobiales archaeon; assembly: GCA_012521035.1. Lineage (GTDB taxonomy): Archaea > Halobacteriota > Methanomicrobia > Methanomicrobiales > Methanoculleaceae > Methanoculleus. Next base: position 7,795 of record JAAYND010000017.1, on the reverse strand, counting down.
GCTCCGAGAACGCCCTGGCCCGCTCGGCGAGGATCGCGCTCTCCTTCACGGGATCGCGGGGGGTTTCGTCCTCATCCGCGCCGGCCGTGCCCGGGGGGAGGGGGAGCGGTACGCTTCCTCCCGCCGCGATGAACAGGGGGAGATCGTATATGAAGACCTCCTCTTCGGTCAGGATCGCGCCGGGGGAGGAGGATGGTCCCCTCACCTGCGGGGTGGGAATCGTCCCCGCCCGAACCCCCTTCACGGCATCCACCTGGAGAGCCACGCAGTCTGGATCCCCGTGAGCGATGACGAGGGCATCGCCGGAGCGTGGCGGGCGATCGGGGAGGGCGAGAAGCCTCCGGAGCGAGTAGACCGGCACAGTCCTGCCATGCAGGTTCATGGTTCCGATCTCCCCGGGGCGCTCTCCGGCCGGGGCCTTGAGCTCCACCATACTGATGACCTGCCGGATCCTGGCAAGAGGGAGGGCGCAGGTCACCCCCCCGGCAGTGAAGGAGAGAAGATGTGTCATGGCGGATACACGAGAGATTGATCCGGTGCAGGTAAAAGGTTACGGGCAGGTTTTTGATCCGCGTCCCGGCGGGGTGAGATACTACGTCACCACCGCTCTCTGGAACGCCTGCCGGGCGAGTATGTACATCACCGCCGCGAAGACCAGGAGGTAGGAGAACGAGAGGAGGATATCGGCCGGGGTGTAGGAGTACTCCGCACCGACAGCGAAGAACTCGCTTCCGAGGGCGAAGTAGCGGATACCGTTGACCAGGTGTGTCAGGGGGTTGTATGCCGAGAGGGTCTGCAAGAATGGGGGGAAGGCCTGGATCGGGTAGAGGGCGTTAGAGACGAAGAAGAGCGGCATCGTGAGGAGGGTGATGATCCCCTGGAGTCCCTCAGGGCTCTCTAGACGCATCGATATGTTTGATGAGAAGAGGAGGAACCCGAGCGAGAAGACACCGACGAAGGTGAGTATGCCGAGGATCGAGACGGCGATCCGGGCCGGTGAGTACCCCGGGAAGAACTCGACCCCGAGGATGAGGCCAAACGCCATTATGATCACGACCTGGATGAACGACTTCGTTATACCCGAGAGGCTGACCCCCAGCATTATGTGGGTCCGGGGCATGGGGCTTGCGAGCATCTCCCGCATCAACCCCCAGTTCTTATCGAATAGGAGACTCATGCCGCCGAAGAGGCTCGTAAAGAGGCTCGTCATCGCGATCATGCCGGCGGCCATGAACGTGAGGTAATCGACCGGGATCGTGCCCGGCGGGACGGGGATGGTAGCGGTGAACCGGTTGAAGTTTGCTGACATTGCGACACCGAAGAACGCCATCCAGAGCGCCGGTTGCAGGAGCGACGAGAAAAGTTGCGTCCTGAACCTGACAAACCTGATCATCTCCCGCCAGTAGACGGTAAGAAACTCCCATGCCATTCGATCCCCTCACCCTCCCATGTCGCGCAGTTCCCTGCCGGTGTAGTGGACGAATACGTCGTCCATCGTCGGTTTCTTGAGGTTCGCGCTCACGATATCGATGCCGGCGCCGCGCACCAGCTCGACGATCCTCGGGAGGCAGTGACTTCCATCGGTTGATATCGTTATCGAAAGCCCCCTGGGTGACTCCGTGATCGATCGTATCTCATCGATCCCCTGGATGGCTTCCTCTGCCCTCGCGTCATCCACGGTCTCCAGGTAGATAACATCCTCGCCGAGGGCATCCTTGAGCTCCTCGGGGGTACCGGTTACGACGATCCTGCCGTGGTCGATGATGCTGATCCGGTCTGAGAGCATATCGGCCTCGTCCATGTAGTGCGTCGTCAGGAATATCGTCGTCCCGGCAGCGTTCACCTGCCTGATGTAGTCCCACATCCGCAGCCGGGTCTGGGGATCAAGTCCCTGCGTCGGCTCGTCCAGGAAGAGGACTTCTGGCCTGGTCATAAGCCCGCGCGCGATCTCGAGTCGCCGTTTCATGCCGCCCGAGAGGTGCTTTGTCCGCACATCCCGTTTTGCCTCAAGTTCCACCACTGCGAGCATATCATCGATCCTCTGCCGCCGCTCATCGCGGGGGATCGAGTAGAGTCGCCCGTGAAACTCCATCGTCTCCCAGACCGTGAGATCGCGGTCCAGAACCTCATCCTGAAAGACGATGCCGATAGACTCCCTGACCCTCTCGGGCTCCCGCGCGAGGTCGTAGCCGGCCACCCGCACTGTGCCCTTCTGTATGGGGAGGAGCGTCGTCAGGACGTTGATGGTTGTGCTCTTTCCCGCACCGTTCGGACCGAGGAAGGAGAAGATCTCACCTTTCCGGACGCTGAAACTGACGCTACGCACTGCCTGAATCTCGCCAAATGAATGTTCGAGGTCTCTCACCTCGATGATGTTATCCTCCCTCATGAGGTGCCGCCCTGTTCTCCGCCCGGCGCGTAACAGTACTTTCATGTAGAACGTCCATATTTTCTTTTCCCCTCTCCGGATGCGGATAATCGCAAAATTGCTCATATCCGGCTTCGGCCCGGGATACCGTGCGGCAAAAATCCCCGATAACCCGCCCTCCGACTTCGCATCGTGCGCCAGGGCGGCGCGGCGGTTTCCAGGATTTCGCTCCCCCGGTCGATGGGTGGGCAGGGTTCGCGACAGATTTATCCATTTTCCAGCGAGAAGTTTCCTGACTGGAGTGCCAACGGATGCATCAATACATAAAAACCTTTCTCAACGATCAGACGGCGTTTGCCGCCACCTCAAGCACCAGTTTTCTCATCAAGCGTCAGAATGGTCCACTTTCTGCAGGAGTGATCGCCCCCCGGGCGGGGGCGAGGGGTTAGATGACAGCGAGAGTTCAGGCAGAATGGGAGAGGCTCCGGCGGGTTGCCGTCCACCGGCCAGGAATTGAGATGTTCTTCGGGTTGCTCGATCCGCATGCGGCGCTCTACGAGCGGGCGTTCAGCCGCTACGAGGCGCGCCGGGAGCACGAGCGCCTTGAGTATACACTCCGGGAAGAGTTCGGCGTCCGGGTTCTGCGGCTCAAGGAGACCATCCTCGATACCGCTGACCGTGACCCTGCCGTGCGCCGGCGACTCATCGAGCAGGCACACGAGGCCGTCACCATCAGGGGCGAGGGCGAGGAGGTTGAGGCGGCCCGGAGGAGCATGGAAGAAAACGCAGATGCCCTCGACTCGCAGCACTTCTTCACCCTCCTCCTCTTAAGCCCGGTCCTTGAGGTGGGGCAGGCGGATACCGGTGGCGGTGTGGATGTCCGGATTCAGGGGCATGGACCGCTCACAAATCTCTACTTCATGCGCGATCAGCAGGTGGTCACCGGGTGCGGCCTCGTCAGCACGCGGCCGGCAAAACCGCAGCGGTCCCGGGAGGTTGATATAACCCGGTTCCTCTGGGAGATCCTCGGCATCCCCATCGCCGGAACGATACAGGAGCCCGGGACGTTTGAGGGCGGCGACTTCATACCTATGGGGGAGTTTGCCCTCATCGGCACCGGGGACCGGACGAACGAGGCCGGGATCCGCCAGTTCCTCACCTGTGCCACGGGTTTTGATGAGATCGGTGTCGTCCACCAGCCGGGCCATCCCCTCATACCGAGCGGGCGGCCTGACCCGATGATCGATATGCACCTCGATACCTACTTCAACGTCGCATCGAGCGATGTGGTGATCGGCGCTGAGTTCCTCCTCCGGAAGGCAGAGGTTGATATCTACCACCGGGCGGGCGAGGGATACGAGCCATCGGGGGAGACCATGAGCCTCCATGACTACATCCGCTCAAAGGGTTTTGCGGTGATCGACCTCTCGGTCCTTGAACAACTCTCCTACGCCGCAAACGTCCTCTGTATCCAGGACGGTATCATCCTCACGGTAGAGGGCGAGCGGGTTATGAAGATGGTGCTTACAAACCTGGCGAGGAAGGCCGGGGCCGATCCGGAACGCTACGGGGATCTCCTCCGGCACGCAGAGGAGGACTACCGCCGGATCCGAAACGCCGGCCAGTTCTTCCCGCACCGGGTGGAGTTCTACCAGCACGATATCGAGACCTATCCGTTGCACTTCGAGAACCTGACCGGGGGATACGGTGGTCCTCACTGTATGACCTGTGCACTGGAGAGGGGGTGATGTGAATGGTGGAGAAGGCTGTGGTTATAGCGCTCGGCGGTAACGCCATCCGGCGGCACGGGGAGAAGGGAACCGCTGAGGCGCAGCTCGCAAACGTCCGCCGGACATCAAGGCATATCGTGGATATCATCCGCGCGGGGTATGACGTCATCGTAACGCATGGAAACGGGCCGCAGGTGGGGGATATCCTCCTCCGAAACGAGATAGCAAAGGATATCCTCCCGCCGATGCCGCTCGATGTCTGCGGGGCCGAGAGCCAGGGCATGATCGGGTACATGCTCCAGCAGTCGCTGAATGAGGCTCTCAATGAGGCGGGATACGCCCGCCCGGTCGTGGCTGTGCTGACGCAGACCCTGGTCAGGGGCGATGATCCGGCGTTTGAGAACCCGACAAAGCCGATCGGTCCATACTATACTGAAAAGCAGGCAGGGGATCTCATAGAAAAGAATGGCTGGAAGATGGTGGAGCTCCCGAACCGTGGGTACCGGCGGGTGGTTCCCTCGCCGCGCCCGGTGACCATCGTGGAGAGGGAGGTCATATCCCGTCTCTTCCACGGCGGGGCGGTCGTGATCGCTGCCGGTGGTGGGGGTATACCGGTTGTCGATGGTCCGGGCGGCACCCTCCACGGCGTCGAGGGCGTTGTGGACAAGGATTACACCGCAGCACTCCTCGCCCGGCTCGTCGATGCCGACGATCTCCTGATCCTGACGGATGTCGAGTCCGTCTACCTGGATTATGGTTCTCCGGACCAGAAGGTACTCCGCGATATGACGGTCGCCGAGGCAAAAGAGCATCTTGCGGCTACGCATTTCCCGCCCGGAACCATGGGGCCAAAGATCGAGGCGGCGATAGCGTTCCTGGAGGCCGGGGGCCGCCGGGTGATCATAACGTCGCTCGACTCTGCGGGCGACGCCCTGGCCGGGCGTGTGGGCACCCGGATTCACCCATAACCGGGGCCCGACCCCAACGTTTATATTATAGATCTCCGTGTCCATCCGCCGGTGAAGAATAGGTTATGGCAAATAATTTCTGGACAGGTGTCATCGTAGGCTGGCTCGTAGGGCTCATACTCGGCTTCCTGCTGCCTGTCGTCGGGCCACTGGTCGGTGGATTCGTCGCCGGCTGGATGGTCAGGGGCGGGATCGGGAACGGCGCAAAAGCCGGACTGTTCGCCGGCATCCTCGGCGCCATCATCATCTCGGTGCTGCTCCTTATAGGCGGCACGGTTCTCCTCGGGGCGTTCGGGTTCATCGCGGGCGTCGGGACGTCGCTTATCATCATAGTATCGGCGTTCATCTACCAGGGTCTGCTCTCCCTCATCGGCGGCGCCATCGCAGGGGCGATCCGGCGGTAGGGCTCCCGGGTCGGTCAGCCCTGCGCGTCCCCGTGAGAGATCGGTGCCTCGATACCTGTTTTGAGGGTCAGGGTGGCCTCCTCCCCCCTCCTTTCCGCCCGGAGCCGATCCGGGTGGGTCAGTGCTCTTATCCCCGATGAACGCGAATACTCTGTACTGCAGGGCCCGGGTCGGGTTTTGCACGAGGAATAATGGTGGAGCAGTCATACTCGCGAAGATTCGTCCTGATACTCATCACCATCGCAACGTTCTTAAATCCCTTCACCGGCACAGCGGTCAACCTCGCCCTCCCGGCAATCGGGGCGGAATTCGTCGCCGACGCTGCAACACTCGCCTGGGTCACGAGTGCCTACCTCCTCGCATCGGTCATATTCCTCCTCCCGGCGGGAAAGCTCGGTGACTCCCGGGGACGGGTCACCGTCTTCATGATCGGGGTCATCGTCTATGTCGTGGGCTCTCTCCTCTCCATCTTCACGCCCACGATCGGCATGCTCCTCCTCTTCAGGTTCGTGCAGGGGATCGGCGGCGCCATGATCTACGCAAACAGCGTGGCCCTGATCACCTGTCTCTACCCGCCTGGCGAGCGGGGTTACGCCATCGGGCTCAACGCCACCGCAGTCTATGCCGGCCTCTCCCTCGGCCCGTTCCTCGGTGGTGCACTGACCCAGTTCTTCGGCTGGAGAAGCATATTTGTCGTGACCCTGGCCATCGCTGTCCCGGCTCTCGCCTACGCCGGAAGGTTCCCGGCGTTCCTGAACGAGCGGCATCCAGAGGAGTTCGATCTGCCGGGCCTGATCCTCTCTTCCGCCCTGATCTTCTGCCTCTTCCTGGGCCTCGCGAGAGCTACCACCCCGGACGGCATGCTCCTCCTCGTAGCGGCGCTCATCCTCGGGGCGGCCTTCTACGTGGTGGAGCGGCGGCGCAAAAGCCCTCTCTTCCCGGTATCGCTCTTCACGAAAAACCGTGTCTTTGCCGCATCAAACGGCGCCGCCCTGATCAACTACAGCGCCACATACGCTGTCGGGTTCCTCCTCTCTCTCTACCTCCAGTACATACGGGGCTATGAGCCCGTCGCCGCGGGAACCCTCCTCCTCGTGCAGCCGATCATCCAGGTCTTCGTCGCACCGATCTCGGGCCGCCTCGCCGACCGGGTGCAGCCCGGGCACGTTGCCTCGGTGGGGATGGCGCTCTCGGCCGTCTGTCTCTTCGGTCTTGCCGCTATATCGGATACGACGCCGATCACGGTGATCGTCGCGCTCCTGGCGATCCTCGGTATCGGACTCGGTCTCTTCTCGTCCCCGAACACCACCGCCATAATGGGCTGCGTGGAGACGAGGTTCTATGGGAGCGCATCGGCGATGACGGCGATGATGCGATCGCTTGGCATGATGCTCTCCATGGGGGCGGTCCTCGTCGTCTTTGCGTTCATCATGGGGTCGACCGTCGTCACGCCGGCTATATTCCCGGAGTTCCAGAGGAGCCTGCAACTGATCTTCCTTGCGTTCGGTGTACTCTCGGTGGTTGGAGTAGTTCTATCCCTCCTCCGGAACAGGTAACACTGGATTTCTCTCTGATCCTCGAATACGCCCCCGTGGAACCGAAGCGAAACCTTAACACTTCCGGCATCCTGTGATCATTTTATCGAATGGATCTCGTCATCGGAAAGGCCGGCGACCGGGATGTCGCCGTCGATGCCCAGGAGGTGGTCACGGGACGGACCTGCATCATAGCGCAGTCGGGCGCCGGGAAGAGCTGGGGGATCGCTGTCCTCTGTGAGCAGCTCCTCCAGGCGCGGATAGGGTTCTGTATCATCGATACGGAGGGGGAGTACTTCTCGCTCAAGGACCGGTTCTCCCTCATCTGGCTCGGTGCCGGCGAGGGTTGTGACGCGGAGATCGGGAAGGTCGATCTCAGGGAGGTGATGCAGGAGGCCATCCGCTCCAGGGCGGCGGTGATATTCGACGTCTCGGAGGCGGCGGATATGCGCGAGGAGGTGACGAAGCTCGCCGAGATCCTCTACGACCTTGAGAGCCGGCTGAAGCAGCCCTTCCTCCTGATCGTGGAGGAGGCTGACAAGTTCATACCGCAGATCGGCACCCCCATACAGAGGATTGAGGAGATATCCCGCCGGGGCCGGAAACGCGGACTCGGATTGATGGTCGCAACCCAGCGGCCGTCGCTCGTGGCAAAGAACGTTCTCTCGCAGTGCAACAGCCAGATCATCGGGAAGCTCTCGATCGAGAATGACTTAAAAGCCGTCAATCTCTTCTTCTCATCCAGAAAGGAGGTCGAGGAACTCGCTGAGCTCGAACCCGGAGAGTTCTT
>JAAYND010000155.1 GCA_012521035.1 Methanomicrobiales archaeon | reverse complement strand
GTGCGCTGATGAGATCCCTCTCCCCCTGCCGCATCCACCGGTCTGCTTCTCGCGTATTCGCGTCCATGGTATCAGCCCAACGGTTACGTGATGAGTTGTCACTCTGAGGATATAAGTGCGCCGTGGTTCCCTCCAGCGAGAATCGCCCGTGCGGCGAGGGCTGCGGTCGAGAACGCGGCCTGGAGATTGTAGCCGCCTGTATCGCCGTCGATATCGAGCACTTCGCCGATGCAGTAGAGGTTCGGGATGACCTTTGACTCCATGGTTTTAGGATTGATTCCGTCGAGTGCGACCCCGCCCCTCGTCGCCATGGCCTCCCGAAACCCCCCGAGCCTCTCCACCGTGAACGAAAACTCCGCGATAGATCCTGCTATGGCGTTCCTGTCCTCCCGCCTGAGGTGCGCACAGGTCTCCCCCGGCGGGATGCCGGCGAGGTCGAGGACTCTCTGCACGACCCTCTCCGGGAGGCCGAGATCGCGGACGACGGTCTTCACCTGGCGGATGCCGCCCGACATGAGCGCATCAGCGACCTGCGTCCGCACCGCCCCGGCGTTCTCACCCGGGAGGAACCCGATCCGGAGCATATCCCCGGGGTGGATGTAGCGCGATGCGCCGAGTATGCCCGGGCCGGAGAGCCCCGCATGGGTCAGGAGTACGTCGCCGGTCCGCCGGCAGATCCGCTTCCCATCCCGGTAGACCGAGATCGTGAGATCCGCAAACGATATCCCGGCGAGATCGGCGAAGGGGTAGTCGCGAGGATAGACCGGGGTGAGCGCCGGGGCGATCTCCGTGACCGGCTGCCCGAGGCCACGTGCAAACCCGTAGCCGTCCCCCGTTGACCCGGTGCCGGGGTAGGATGCCCCGCCGGTCGCGATGACGAGCACCCCGGCGCGGACGGTTCCCGCCGCCGTTCTGACGAGGAACGCATCGCCATCCCGCTCGACCGTCCGGACAGGGTCACCGCACCGCATATCCACGCCCCGGCCGGCACACTCATCGAGGAGGATGGAGAGGACGTCGGCCGACCGCCGTGTCTCCGGAAAGACCTTCCCGCCGGGCTCGGCCAGGAGCGCGAGACCCCGAGCAGCGAAGAACTCGATGAGGTCCCGGTTCGTGAAGTTCATGAGTGCGGGCCGGAGGAACGCCCCGTGGTCGCCGTAGCGGGAGAGAAACTGAGTGATCTCCCCGGCGTGGGTGATGTTGCACTGCCCCGAACCCGCGAGGAGGAGTTTTCGGCCCGGGGCGGGCTTCTTCTCAAAGAGGATAACCCGCCGTCCCGATCCTGCCACCCGCAGGGCACAGAAGAGCCCGGCCGGCCCTCCCCCGATGATCGCGACTGTATCGTTCACGGTCAATTCGTCCGTATATCCGTGCTCCCCGGGCGGGCATCAGTGTTGGGATCTGGCCAGCACATCCATATAGGGGCGTGGCTCAAGGGGGGCGGTGATATTGATGGATAGTAGATGGATAATTGGAGTGCTCCTCGTGGCGCTCCTCATCGCTCCCGCCGCCGGGGAGTTCTCCTGGCGACAGGCGATATCGGTTGAAAACTCCTCCACGATCGACGATCTCCCGGCCCTCTTCAACGCGACACACCTCGCCGGGATGCGCCCGGACTTCGCCGATATCAGGTTCGTAGATGGGGGTGGGACCGCCATCCCCCACTGGATCGAGAACGCTACAGACGGCTCACACGCTCACGTCTGGCTCGCCCTCCCTGCAGATACACGGGATCTCTTCATGCTCTACGGTAACCCGGACGCCCGCGGCGCCGGCGACCCCGATGCGGTCTTCACCTTCTTTGAAGACTATGAACGGGGCAACCTCTCGCGGTGGTCGTTCTGCGGCTCGAACGTCGAGGTCCAGTCATCCGTCGTCTGCGCCGGTGCATACGCGGGTGATATCAACGTCTCGGAGCCCGACCTCCGGCACCTCGCAGACAACCGGATCTCCCTTGCAAAGATATCTGAAGGCCCGATCGCCATTGAGGGGGACTACCGGGTCAGCGAGTTCGGGCGATGGTGTGGTTCAGGATCGTGGGCCGAGGAGCCCCCCGACTTAAGTCGGGGGATGAATCGGTCCTCTACGGAATCCAATACACTTTCACCCCGCACGGGTATTCTTTATGCTGGTCGAGCGCCAACTAAGAGAGT
>JAAYND010000154.1 GCA_012521035.1 Methanomicrobiales archaeon | reverse complement strand
GGCGCGGTACCTGACCCTCCTTGAGTCCGTGGCAGGCTACCGGATCGACGGTGACCGGCTCGACCTCCTCGACGAGGCAGGAGAGACGCTCCTCTCATACCGGGCGGAGAGCGGCGATCTGCCCTGAATCCTCACTTTAGCGATCCAGAACTCTCTCTTCGGCCAGGGGAGCAGATGAACGGTATTCCACCCAGAACGGGGTTACGCCGTCATGGTGGAGATATGCACCCGGGCAAAGATCCATGTATGCCCCGTCCCCCGGAGCACCGCCGTCATCCGCGCACCGTGAGCCTCCGGGGTGCCGCCGGCGACGATGCGGCACGTCAGATCGGCCACGATCCACGCGACCGTCCCCTCGGCGCTGATGAGGACGTCGGAGAGGCTCACCGATATGGTCTCCGCGCGGGAGAAGTCACGCTCGAGACGCCGGCAAAACCCATTCACTCCGAGCGCCTTCTCCCCGGGACCGATGAACAAAAAATCGGGATCGAGGAGCGCCGTTGCGCCGTCAGGATCCTTATCTGCGACGGCTTCCGCCATCCGCTGGAGAACCGCCATGATCTGGTTCTCCGTCTGTTCGCTGACTCTCATGAATAGTGGTGGAGCAGGAGGAGGTAAATCTCTATCCGGCCCTCGCCCTATCTCTTCAGGACCGCTCCTGGAACTCCGGTGACTGCGCGGCCCGGATGAGGTCTGCGACGCCATCATCCCCGGCGAGCTCCTCCCGGACCAGGAGATCGCACGTCTCATACCCGAGCGGGATGAACCGGAGCCCCGCCTTCCGGGCCGTATCGGCCGGGCAGACGCCGGCATCCGCAAACCCGTTCTCGATAGCGGCCGCGACTGCTCCGGACGTCCTGACCTCGTGGTCGTAGCCGGCGATCCGGGCGGGATCGACCCCCTGCTCCTCCAGCCAGGCATCCAGGAAGACCCGTGCCGCAGAACCCTTCGGGCGGTTGACGAACCGGAGTGACTCCACGGCGCCGGCATCAGGCGCCTCCCTCGATGCGATCCCGAGCTCCGCCCGTGCTACCTGCACCCGCAGGAGGTCCACCCCGGGGAGGTAGCGGAGCACCTGATCATCCCAGGCCGACTCAGTCTCCGGGATACAGACAGAGGCGGCGTGGCAGGCCTTCGCCCGCAGGGCAAGCACCGCCCCCATCGTCGATGCGTTGCAGCAGTGGAGCAGGTAGCCTGTATCAGAGAGGCAGTTTCCGAGTTCGTTCAGGGCGGGGTAGCGCGTACCGGTGCAGATGAGCGTATGCGCGATCCTCTCCGGCGGGACGGTGAGTCGGACGCGCACCTCCTCGCCCGCGCCTATCCCCTCCTGCCCGGCCGGGACATGGAGGTAGCCGTTCGCCCGGACGACCGCCATCTGGATACCGCCCCCCCGGGGATGCGGCGTCGCCCAGCAGGTGCCATCCACCCGGCCGACGGAGACCGGGATGAACTCATCAAACCCGATATCGGACGTCAATTTTCGCGACAACCGGACATCCAGTTGCTCACCCTGTATGGGGGAGAGCCCCCACCAGTGGAGCAGTTCCCCGACGACCTCCCGGAGGATGGTCTGTGCAGCGACGGGGTAGCCGGGCATACCGAGAACCGGTTTACCATCGATCCGCGCAAGCAACACCGGCTTTCCGGGTCTGACCGCGATGCCATGGAAGATGATCTCGCCGAGCGCGCCGACAACGTCCGAAGAGTAATCCCGTGAGCCGGCAGACGACCCCGCCGAGAGGATGATGAGATCGTTCTCCGCGACTGCGCCGAGAAGCGCCTCCCGGATCAGGTCCGGATCGTCCGGGACGATCTCATAGCGGTGGCAGGTCGCACCCATCCGGGTGAGGTAGGCCTCCGCCATGAGGGTGTTCGTCTCGACGGTCTGGCCGGGCGCGGGCACCACACCGGGCGGCACAAGATCGCTCCCCGTCGGTATGATCCCGACCCTGACCGACCGCACCCCCAGCCGGGTTATGCCGTATGTGGCGAGCGCGCCTGTATCAAACGGCCGGATCTGGTGACCTTTCGGGAGGATGAGCTCTCCCGCCCTGATATCCTCGCCGGCGTGCCTGACATGCTGCCAGGGCGCGGCCGACTTCCTGATCCAGATCTCGCCACCCTCGTCCCAGGTATCCTCGACCATGACCACGGCATCAAACGAGGGAGGGAGTATCTCGCCGGTGTTGATGCGGGCAGACCTCGTGAGAGGCAGCGGTTGTTGATCCTGCGCCCCCAGGGTATCCTCGCTCCTGACAGCGTACCCATCGAACGTCGCGATATCAGCCTGAGGGATCGAGTACTCTGCGTATAGCGGTTCAGCGGTCACCCTGCCGACAGACAGGCGTAACGGCACGGTCTCGGTATGGTTCAGGGGTGGAAACGCCCGTCGCATGGCTGCGAGCGCATCGGGGAGCGGGGTGAGGTTCAGGTAACGGCGTGACATAGTACTCCTCAATAAGATGCCCGATTCAAGGATCCGGGCATATGCATAATTATTTGTTGTAATTCATTAAAGACGGTTCTTTCTTACCGGCAGATCTCAGAGTCAAAGAGCGTCGTCTCCTCGCACGCAAAGACCGCATCGACACTCCCGGGTACGGTCCGGAGATGGAAGATCACCGTCGCTTCGGGAGAGACAAAGATATAACAACTCTCTCCCGAGCACTCCAGCCGGTGGTTCCCCGGCCGCGCGCCCGTGATGCCGATGAGCGCGTCGGCGATGCAGGGGTCTACGCCGATCGTGACCACGATCTCCGGGTTCCGCAGGTCGCGCTCGAGAATGCGTGTCGCGGCCTCCGCTATCCGCACAGCGACCGCGGCACCGGGGCAGAGCTCCCCGTGGTAGTTCACCGCTTCGCGGATGAGCCCCTCCCGGTAATCATCAGGCCCCATCTTCTCGATCTTCTCGGTCCGGTCATGGCCGGTCGCGGAGAAGACGCAGTCCCACCCGGTCTGGTAGGGTTTGATGTCGATAACCGGCGTGTTGTCGATCACATCCACATTCTCGAGCTCAAGGATTCGCCCCTCCCGGATGCCACGCAGTCGCACAACAGAGACGGAGAGGGGGTTTGGCCTCTCCGGTGAACGGAGCGAGAAGACGCCTTTTCGGGGGAGGTCGGGGGAGACCTTCCGCGCCACCGCCTCAAGGACGGTCCGGTCGGCCTCATGCAGCCAGCAGATCAGGATGAGATGCGAGTTCTCTTCAATGCCCGACAGAGCACTGGCGTAATCAGGGAAGATCTCGATCTCAGCCGCGATACCCTGAACCGGCATATCGCTCCGTGAACAGAGACGTGATCGCACAATCCCGATAGGGGAGAGTTCCATGCGCTATACTCGCAGGTGACGGGATAAAGATATATTCTTCCCGTACTGAGGAATCGCCCTTTCAGTACGCAGTCTTCTCAAAGTACGACTGCGCCCGACAGTCGGCACAGACCCCATCTACGAGCAGGTTATCAGGAACCATCTCACTGCATATTGAGCAGACAGCGGATCTCCAGGGTTCTTTTCGCGGTACCTTCACCCGCACCCACTCGTACGAGAGGATGTCACGCCCGGCATCGATGAGCTCATCGATGAGCGCGGTGCCCCGCGTCCTCGGGTCGAAGAGCGGATCCTTTGTGTACCAGAGGGCGAACGTCGGATACCTGCCGATCTTCTCACCATCGACGAAGACCCGGATCCCATCGATCTGCGGCGTCTCGGCCTGCCGGTTCATGGTGATGGCAAACTTCCCTATGGGGAAGACCCGGAGGCGACCGTTACCGATCGTGCAGCTGGCGACCACCTGCAGGGCGTCAGGCAGACACCTTGTGGTCTCGCAGACAGCGTAGATCTTCTCACCAGCGGGAGGATCCAGGAGTTCCAGGGCATAGTCCACCATAAAGACCCCGATCAGGAGTCCGGGAGCTGCGAATGTGTGAAAGTCGATACATCTCCGGAAATCATCTATGAGCTCCGGATCAGAGCCTTTTGCTATGAGCCTGGCTTCGATATCGTCCGGTGTATGATTCAGTCTTGGTTGCACGGAGTATTATTTAGCCAGGGTTGTTTGTAAACGTTTTGGATTGGTCAACCGCACCAGATTTATTTAAATGGACCCTCTGGATTCCTCGCCGCTCGCCGTTCAATATGCGGCCGGAATGATCTAAAAACCAATATCTCCAGATTTTGCTGCAACGGTGGTGGAATTTGAGATCAATTATACTTGGTAAAGAAAGACCGAATGTTAAAATGATTTGTTTAAATTTATATACTACTTAGTAGAGTAAACTAGTGTAAGTATGTCTGTCCTTTCCGGACATGCTTGGCAACCGACGTTGAATGCAACAATCGGGAGAATGTTGAATGACAGAAACCAATGGAAAGTTACGTTACGTTCCCACAACCTGCCCATACTGCGGTGTAGGGTGTGGTCTTAACCTTGTGGTGAACGACGGCAAACTTGTAGGCGTAGAACCCTACAAGAGAAGCCCGATAAACGAGGGAAAACTCTGTCCAAAGGGAGCAACCTGCTGGGAGTTCGTGCAGAGCCCCGACCGGCTGACAAAGCCCCTCATAAAGAAGAACGGCAAGTTTGAAGAAGCGTCCTGGGACGAGGCCTATGACCTGATCGCCTCGAAGTTCACGGAGATCTATGAGAAGTACGGGCCAAAGGCGCTCGGGTTCCAGGTCTCGTGCCGGACACCGAACGAAGAGTGCTATATCATGCAGAAACTCGCGCGTGTGGCCTTCAAGACGAACAACGTCGACAACTGCGCGCGCATCTGCCACGGGCCATCCGTCGCAGGTCTCTCGCTCTCGTTCGGCTCCGGTGCCGCGACGAACCCCTTCGAGGATGTCTTAAACGCTGACCTCATCTTCATGATCGGCGCAAACAGTGTCGAGGCGCACCCGCTCGCTGCCCGCCGGGTTCTCCAGGCGAAGAAGGCAGGAAAGACGATCATCGTCTGCGACCCGCGTTTCACGCCCACGGCGCGCCTGGCCGACCACTACGTCCGCTACAACCCCTCGACGAACATCGCCCTGATCAACTCGATCATGTACTGGATCATCCAGCAGGATCTCCATGACAAGGAGTTCATCAAGAACCGGACCACGGGCTTTGATGAGCTGAAGGCGACCGTGGAGAAGTACGCGGATGTCGAGTCGATCACCGGTGTACCCACAGAGAGGGTCAAAGAGATCGCGAAGATGTACGCCAGTGCCGACAACGCAGTGATCATCTACTGTCTCGGCATCACCGAGCTCACGACCGGAACTGACAACGTCAGGTCTCTTGGAAACCTCTCGATGCTCACCGGCAACGTGGGGAGACCGGGAGTCGGTGTCAACCCGCTCCGTGGCCAGAACAACGTCCAGGGCGCCTGCGACATGGGCGCATACCCGAACGTCTACTCCGGCTACCAGAAGTGTGAGGACGACGCTACCCGGGCGCGGATGGAGGAACTCTGGGGCGTCACCGGGCTTCCGAGCGAGTACGGTGTGACCCTGACAGAGCAGATCACCCAGTGCGGCGACCCGATCAAGGCGATGTATATATTCGCATTAAACCCGGTCGTCTCCTACCCCGACTCGAACCACGTTATGCGCTCACTTGAGAAGCTGGACTTCCTGGTCGTGCAGGATCTCTTCATGACCGAGACCGCCAAGTACGCAGACGTCATCCTCCCCGGCGCCTCATTCGCCGAGAAGGACGGAACGTTCACCAGCGGTGAGCGGCGTGTCAACCGTGTCCGCAAGGCCGTCGAGCCACCGGGCGACGCAAAGGAGGACTGGCAGATCTTTGTCGACCTCGCTCACAAGCTCGGACTCAACGGGTTCGACTTCAACTCCCCGGAGGATATCTGGGACGACATGCGCCGGGTCACCCCGTCGATGGCCGGCATATCCTACGAGAGGATCGAGAAGCCTGAGGCGCTCCACTGGCCCTGCCCGACCCTGGAACACCCGGGAACCCCGATCCTGCACCGCGAGAAGTTCTCGTCTGCTGACGGCCTCGGGCATTTCTTCGGTCTCGAGCACCGGCCGCCTGCAGAGGTCGCTGACGCTGAGTATCCGTTCACCCTGATGACCGGACGTCTGATCTTCCACTACCACACCCGGACCCAGACCGGACGGGCCGAGGTCCTCCACTATGAGGTGCCTGAAGCCTATGTGCAGATCAACGAAGAGGATGCTGCACGGCTCAAGATCCAGAACGGAGAGAAGATCAAGCTCCGTGGCCGGCGTGGTGAGGCCGAGGCCGTTGCCAGAGTGACCGATGAGGT
Organism: Methanomicrobiales archaeon; assembly: GCA_012521035.1. GTDB lineage: Archaea > Halobacteriota > Methanomicrobia > Methanomicrobiales > Methanoculleaceae > Methanoculleus. The sequence continues at coordinate 5,528 of JAAYND010000154.1, read as the reverse complement.
CGCGCCGGGAGTGCTGATGATGACGATGCACTTCGGCGGGGCTGGATCGGTGAACCAGCTGACAAACACCGCTCTCGATCCGCTCTCCAAGATGCCGGAGTTGAAACACAGTGCGGTTGCTGTCGAGAAGATCACGGGGGTGCAGTGAGATGGTAGCCAAGGGAGATATGGTATACGCCTGGACGACGAACGCCGATATCGCCAAGGTGGCGGAGTGCGGCGGTGCAGTGACCGGGCTCCTCAAGTTTGCCCTGGAGAATGACATCGTCGATGGTGTTCTGGCGGTCAAGAAAGGTGTTGACGTCTACGACGCCGTTCCGACGCTGATCACCGACCCGGCCGAGATTGCAGAGACAGCAGGCTCGCTCCACTGTGGGACGCTCCTGCTTGCGAAGCTGATCAAGAAGTACCTCGATGGTGCTGAGGATATGCGCCTCGCCGTGACCGTGAAGGGTTGCGACGCTATGGGTATATACGAGCTCGGGAAGCGCAACCAGATCAACATGGATAACATCCTGATGATCGGCGTCAACTGCGGCGGTACGGTGAGCCCCGTGACCGCGCGGAAGATGATCCGCGAGAAGTTCGAGGTCGACCCTGACGATGTTGTCAAGGAAGAGATCGACAAGGGTCAGTTCATCATCGTGACGAAGGATGGCCAGCACAAGGGCATCTCGATGGATGACCTCGAGGATGCCGGGTATGGCCGCCGGACGAACTGCCGCCGGTGCCTCATGAAGATCCCGCGCCAGGCGGACCTCGCCTGCGGGAACTGGGGTGTCATCGGTGACAAGGCCGGGAAGGCCACGTTCGTCGAAGTCTGCTCCGACAAGGGTGCGGACCTCCTGAGCAAGGCCGTAGCGGCCGGCGCAATCGCCACCGGGGCTGCGAACCCGAAGGGTATCGAGATCCGCGGTAAGGTCGAGGGCGCCATGCTGAAGCTCGGCAACAAGTGGCGCGCACGCGACTTCGAGGCCCTCGGCGAAGGGAAAGAGCGTCTCCAGAAGATCATGGAGGACTCGTCCCGGTGTGTCAAGTGCTACGCCTGTATCGAGAACTGCCCGATCTGCTACTGCGTCGAGTGCAGCACGAAGAAGCCCTACCTGGTGCCGCCGGGTGTGCTCCCCGTGCCGTTCATGTTCCACCTGATCCGCTACGCTCACGTCGCGGACTCCTGTGTCAACTGCGGCCAGTGCGAGGAGAACTGCCCGATGGAGATCGCGAACTCACTCTACATGCACTCCCTGCAGGTGGGCATGGAGAAGATGTTCGGCCACGTCCCGGGTGTGGACATGGAGCTTCCGGTGCTTGCGCTCGTTGAGGAGCAGGCGGAGCGGGAACGCCTCTTCAAGACCGGCGAAGACCAGATATACAACGTCTTCAAGTAAGGCTCTCTCCCCGGGGAGGGGCCTTCAAACCCCCTCTTCGTGGTGCGAGGGAAGAGGTAGATCTGCTGGCTTTGCGTCCTGCCGGAACGGGAGGATATGTGGACAATACCATCGAAGTGCATACCGGGTTTTCGGGAAAAACCCCGGTGTGTCCGCCGGGACGCAGGAGAAGCTGGATAGGCGGGATACTATTCTTCCCGCGACCTCTCTGGTCTATTTTTTGAAAGGTTGTTGTCGTCACCTCTCCTGGTCCGGGTGATTGATTGATCGAATACAGGGAGAGATCTCATGTTCGGGGATGACAGGTGACAGTACCGCCCAAAGATCAGCATGAAAATAGCGTTTTTATGAAAACAGATAACGCCCCGGCCGGGATTTGAACCCGGGTCGAAAGCTCCGGAGGCTTTCAGGATATCCTCTACCCTACCGGGACTGCCATATTATGTTGTCCTGTATGGTATAAAAGGCCAGCGGAGGGAGTTCTTCACGCCCTCTTCGACTCATAGAGGTGCCATATCTTGCACGCTCCTTCGTGACTGACCATGCAGGGGCCGACCGGCGTGCGGGGGGTGCATGCCTTCCCGAAGAGCCGGCAGTCTGATGGCCGGGCGACGCCGCGAAGCACTTTGTCGCATATGCAGGCGGAGTGTTTATCCACGTGCCGGATCTCAAGATCGTACTTCTTCTGCGCATCATAGCCGGCAAACTCCGGCTTCAGGCGGAGACCTGACTGCGGTATAACAGGGAACCCACGCCACTCGAGATCGACGGGTTCAAAGACCTCATACATGAGGCGCTTTGCCTTGAGGTTCCCCTCCCGTGTGACCGCGCGTGGGTAGGCGTTGTCCACCCGGTGCGTGCCCTCGCGGATCTGCTGCACCGCCATAACAAGACCGAGGAGGATATCTTCAGGCTCAAACCCCGCGACGACCTGCGGGACAGGGAACCGCTCATACTCCTCGTAGCCCGTCACCACGCAGACATGCCCGGGGAGGAGGAACCCCTGGATCGATGCCTCCCCCTGATCGAGGAGCCAGGCCATCGCCGGCGGGACGAGCCGGTGACACGAGAGGATGGAGAAGTTCTCCGGCGGGTCTGCGAGGATGGTGGCGGCGACGGTCGGCGCGGTCGTCTCAAACCCGACCGATATGAAAGCGACGTCGCGGTCGGGTTCGTTCTTCGCGATCTCCACGGCCTTGTGAACACCCTGCACCACGCGGACATCACCGCCGCTCGTCTCAAGCGACCCCCTCGACCCAGGAACCCGGAGCAGGTCGCCGTAGGTGGCGATGATGCAACCCCTGTCCACAAGATCCAGCGCGGCATCGATCTCGCCCTGCGGCGTTATGCAGACCGGGCAGCCCGGTCCCATCACGATCTTGAGGTCCGGGGGGAGAACGCTCCGGAGCCCGGCGCGTGCTATCGCCGCCTCGTGGGTGCCGCAGATATGCATGAGCGTGATCTCCCGGTCTACAAGAGAGTGGAGTGTATCGAGGATTTCCTTACCGACCGCCATAGATTCTCATACGTATCTCTCGCCGATAAGGCATATTAGTGACGGTGGATAACCCTGCCGGCCAGGTTCACACCGTCCGGTAGAAGACTCCCCTCTCTTCGCGGATCGGTTCGATCTGGCCCTCTGCCTCAAGGATCCTCAGGCATTTTGTGACCTCAGCCGGCCGGAGGCCAAGGATGGCGGTGAGGTCATCGAGCGTGCACGGCCTGCGCCGGATCGTCGCGAGGAGGAGATCGATGACTTCTTCAGCTTTTTGCGGTATAGCCTGCCCGGCACGGACCGCACCGATCACCTCCGTGCTCCCACCGAGTATCGATGCGATCCGTTCAAGAGCGAGGGGCAACGCTGGCCGAACCCAGATCTCGGCGCCGGGCCGGTCGAGGGTGTTTATCTGGATATGATCCGGGTTGATGGAGGCGATGGCGTCCTTCAGGAGGAGGATCTCCTCCTCCGTATCGTTTAAGTCCCGGACGATGAAGACCTCAAGCCAGAGCTCGCCCGTAAACTCCTCTGCAAAGGTTCTGAGCCCTTCAAGTACATCGCCGGCGGTGATGCCGGGGCAGGGCCGGTTGATCTTCCTGAAGGCCTCTTCGGAGACCGCGTCGAGCGATGGTATGACAAGATCCGCCCGCATGAGAGCGGCCCTGACAGCCGGATCGGTGAAGAGCGTGCCGTTGGTCAGCACCGCAATACGGTAGTGCGGATACCGGTCCTTGATGAATGATATAATCTCGCCGATCCCGGAGTGGAGCGTCGGTTCTCCGGAGCCGGCAAACGTGACGTAGTCGAGGTCCGGGTTCTTTGCGAGATACTCATCAACCTCCGCTATGACCTGATCAGTCGGGACGTACTCGCGCCGCTCACCGGTGAGGGTGGTCGTCCGTCCGCACTCGCAGTAGACGCAGTTTAAGGTGCAGGTCTTCAGCGGCACCAGATCGATCCCGAGCGACGTGCCCAGGCGCCGGGAACAGACCGGGCCGAAGAGGTAGCGGTATGCCATACTGATATCTGGGCGTGAGGTCTCATCAGCGTTTGGCACGGGGCAGGGGGGATCTCTAAGGCTCCCCGATCTTGAGCATCCTCTTGCAGAAGTGGTCAACAGAATTGAATATAACCCGGTTGAAACCATCGGGGCGGGCGGAGACGTCGGCGGTGACAAACCTGAGCAGGTCAGAGTAGTAGTTCATCGAGGGGTACTTCTTCTGGAACTCATCAAGAGAGAGTTCCGCCTGCCTCTGCCTTCTCCGGAGAACAGCGTAGACGTAATCGGTGAGATGCAGGACATGTCCGGGCATCTTCACCTCTTCGGCAAGCCTCCGGAACTCGTTGTACTCAGCATCACGCGGGAGGTAGAGCGCTGTCCTCAGACCGTAGTAGATGGGTTCAAGGTCGTCGGGAAACTTCTCGATCATGTCATGGATGAAATTCAGGGCATCGCCGAGGTCGCCCTGCTCGAACTTGAGGTGGTATGCCTCACGGTAGAAGGATATATCCTCGGAGAACCGGATAAGGGCGATCTGGAGCATCTTCACCAGCGCCACATCATTTTTATCCTGCTTTGCCCTCGATATCCCGATCTGCAGGAACCAGCGATTATCGGGGATCCACTCGGTTGCAAGGAAGATCATGACCCAGAAGGGCTCGACCAGCCAGGTGTCCCCCTCGATCTCGCCCCTGACCAGCCGTTGCAGGCCGGGTCGCAGCTGCCCGAGTTCGTCCATATACTGGCGCGCGGACTTCAGGTAGTTCCACCGCTCCGCAGCCGAATAACCGGGTTCGGCCGACCCCTCCTTATAGAGGGTGTAATAACAGTGGGCATACCAGCACCCCACAGCGGCGTCACGCTTCCAGTAGGGCTTGAGGTAGGCCGCCGCTGCAATCGGCATCCCGATCTTCATCAGTTTGACAGCAGCGGCAAGGTGAACGCTTGCTCTCCGTTCTTTATTCCGCTTTAATCCGATAGCGACGTCGCAGACACGGCTGACGAAACGTGGATCGCTGGCCCGCCTGCTGACATTAAAGACATGATATACAACTGCATCGATAAACTCATCGTGCACCTGATCGGGAATCGGGACATCTGTGCGTTCAAGGATTGTGGCAATTCTCCCGAAGAATGAGGGGAAATTTTCATCGATGGCTTCGGCATTGGTCTCGATGAAAGAGAAGATCTCCACTTTTGCTTTGTCGAGACGATCCGAGACGACAATCTCCGGAATAAAGCCGCCTGCCATATCTAACGATTAGGGCGCGATTACTATAAACCATGTTGATCCGGTTCCTGCACTCTCTGGCCGGTCCGAGGACGTGGGGGATGTCGCACGGGGGGCCGGCCGGGGGATGCCGGCCCCGAGTGTGCACTTCGCCGGCATCTCGTCATGCACTGCTCTCCTCTCTCCCCCACCCCCACAGGAAGGGGGCAGTAGTCGTGATATCCCCAGCAAGGGCGCAAGCACGAGGAAGGCCGGCCCGGAATGCCGGCCCTGGTTCCGCCCTTCGCCGGCATCATCCCATACGCCGGACCGTAGAGGTATCCCCGGAAAGGCCTGCCTGGGATGCCGGCCCGGATTGTGCATTTCGCCGGTATCATCCCACCCACCGGACCGTGGGAGATATCGCATGGG
>JAAYND010000153.1 GCA_012521035.1 Methanomicrobiales archaeon | reverse complement strand
GTCTCCCGGGGCGACAACTCCGGCACCCATGTCCAGGAGAAGACACTCTGGGGGGAGGCGGGCTATGACTACGACAAAGACATCCTGACCGCCGGGGCGTGGTATGTCGATGCCGGCAAGGGTATGGGCGACACCCTGATCCTAGCCGACGAGAAGAAGGCTTACACACTCACCGATGAGGGTACCTACCTCTCGTTTAAGGATCGACTCGCCCTGGTGCCGGTCATCGAGGAGGGGACGGAACTCATGAACCGCTACACCGCGATCGCGGTCAACCCCGAGAAGCACCCGGGCACGAACGCGAAAGGAGCTGCGGAGTTCATCAACTGGCTCGTCTCTAATGAAGGGAAGGAGCTGGTCGGCGATTTCGGGACGGCTGAGTTCGGAAAACCGCTCTTTATCCCGCTCTACGCGCCGGAGTGCACCGAACCACCGTTCAACTGCATCTGCTCAGAGCCGGTGCCCGTGCCTGCGTGAGACCGCACACCAGGTGACGATGAGGATGAGGCGATCGGCAACGTGATGGAGCGTGATGAAGCATGGTGAGCGGGAGCCCGATCGTCGAGGGGTTTGTTGAGGCTATCAACCTCATCATCACCCTCAATCCGCAGGTGGTCGAGATCACCATCCGCTCGCTCTACGTCTCCCTCACCGCCACCTTCTTCGCCGCGCTGATCGCGCTTCCTGCCGGGGCGCTGATCTACTTCTACGAGTTCCGGGGGAAGCACGCGGTCGTCTCGACATTGCAGACGCTCTATGCGCTCCCGACTGTCATCGTGGGCCTGATCATGTTCCTGCTCCTCTCAAACATCGGCCCGTTCGGGTTCCTCCGCCTCCTCTACACACCCGGCGGCATGGTCGTCACCCAGACGGTCCTCATCATACCGCTCCTGATGGGGCTGACGGTCTCAGCGCTCTCAGGGATCGACCGGGATAAACGCTACACCATCACGGCGCTTGGCGCAAGCAGGTTCCAGACGGTCACGACCATCATCGTAGAGGCCCGGTTCGCGGTCATGTCCGGTGTCCTCCTGGGGTTCGGGCGGGCGATCTCTGAGGTGGGGACGGTGATGATCGTCGGTGGCAACATCCGGGGCGCAACCCGGGTTCTCACCACCGCGATCGCCCTCAACACATCGATGGCGAACTACTCGATGTCGATCGCGCTCGGGATCATCCTCCTCGCAGTCGCGCTCGGGGTGAATATCGCTCTCTCCCTGGTGCAACGAAGGTAAGATTGCCATGACGGTCATTGAGGCAGGGGATATCAGGAAGGTCTACGGCGACCTTGAGGTTCTCCACGATGTTGATCTTGAGGTTCGCGAGGGGGAGATCCTCGGGCTCATCGGCCCGAGCGGTTCAGGGAAGAGCACGCTACTCCGGATCCTCGACCTGATCGAGCCACCGAGCGGCGGGGAACTCTCGATCTTCGGCATCGATACCGTGCGGGAGCGCGGCCGCTGGCTCGACCTCCGCCGTCGTATGGGGATGCTCTTCCAGCGACCGATCGTCTTTAACGCATCGGTCTACGACAACGTCGCTATGGGGCTTCGCTACCGGCGAACCACCCGCGCCGAGATCGACCGGAGGGTGACGGAGGCGCTTGAGGCTGTCGGGCTCTCCCGCTACATCAGGAGCAGGGCGACCGATCTCTCAGGCGGCGAGCAGCAGAGGGTTGCGCTATCGAGGGTGCTCGTGACGGATCCCGAGATCCTCTTCCTGGATGAGCCGACGGCGAACCTGGATCCGGGCTCGACCGCCACGATCGAGGCGATCGTGGCACGCATGAACCGCGAGAATGGTATAACAGTCCTGATAAGCACCCATGATCTGGCGCAGGGACAGCGGCTTGCGCACCGTGTCGCGGTGATGATCGAGGGGACGGTCGCCCAGGCGGGCCCGCCGCGCGAGATCTTCCGCGAACCAAAGGATAAACGGATCGCCGGGTTCGTGGGGGTCCAGAACATCATCCCCGCCCGGGTCGTCTCGCGGGAGGGAGGATTCACCACGGTGGAGGCGAAGGAGAGGCGGATCGTCTCGGCGACCCCGCCGCCGGCGGAAGAGGTGGCGGTGGTCATCAGGGGCGAGGATCTCTCCCTGCACCGGAGGGAACCGGGCTACGAGGAGGCGGAGAACCTCTTTCCCGCCAGGATCACCGCAATCGAGCCCATGGCACCCTTCGTGAACGTGACCGTGGACTGCGGGTGCGATATCATCGCACTGGTGACCGCGAGGAGGGCGGAGGCACTTGAGCTCGCGGTAGGCATGGACGTCTGGGTCTCTCTCCCGGCAAAGGTGGTCCACCTGGTCCCCCGCTGAGTTCACGCGGGACCGATAACACTACATCAGGCTGAAATCAACGATCCAGGTATGAAGTCGCACGAGTCCAGTGAGAGGAGCGCCGGGATAACGGTCTTTTGTGCTGGAAGCCTGACCGGCCCCTTTGATGCGGTGAAGGCGGCGTTTGAGACGGAGCACCCTGGCATCAACGTCGCTCTTGAATCCGGCGGGAGCGTCAGTATCATCAGGAGGGTAACTGAGGAAGGTAGATCTGCCGACGTCGTCGCCCCGGCCGACTGCGCCCTCATACCGGAGATGATGATGCCCGATCATGCCGACTGGTTCATCGCGTTTGCGAAGAACCGGATGGTGCTCGTCTATACCGATAGGAGCCGGTATGCGGATGAGATCACCGCCGGGAACTGGTATGAGATCCTCGCCCGCGACGGCGTCAGGTGGGGCCTCTCCGACCCAAACTCCGATCCGGCCGGCTACCGTGCCCTTATGGTGATCGGGCTCGCCTGCGGCCACTACGGGCGCGACCGGATCTTTGAGGAACTCATCGGCGCTCACAGCACCATCACGATGACCGGGGAGGGTGGCACCTCCACGATCCATGTCGCCGGTTCGCGTTCCGACGATACCACGCTCTTCATCAGGCCGAAGGCTGACGAGCTTATTGATATGGTACGATCGGGCGACCTCGATTACGCCTGGGAGTACCGGAGCGTTGCCGTGCAGAACGGCCTTCGCTTCATCGAACTTCCTGAGGAGATCGACCTCTCGTCGATGGAGTTCGCGAGGGAGTACGCGGCCGTCCGTGTCGAGGCGACAAAGGACGACGAGACCACGCTCCACGCGGGCGCACCGATCGTCTACGGCGTGACCGTCCCGAAGAATGCAGAGTACCCTGATATCGGGCTTGCGTTTGTGGAGATGCTGATCGGTGATACCGGCCACGATATCTTTGAGCGCGCCGGCCAGCCCCCGATCGCGCCTGCGGGCGGCTACGGGAACGTCCCTCGCGGGCTTGAGCCCTCTATTGCGATGAAATCCTGAGATATTCCTCAGTTTTTTGCGAAACAGTTATTCAGGGT
>JAAYND010000016.1 GCA_012521035.1 Methanomicrobiales archaeon | reverse complement strand
TGACTCATCTGTGGCTTACCATCCATTTCGATCACCGCTCTCCAGCAGATTCTGTATCATGCATATCAATCATCGTATATATAGATTGCTTCGTTCCCGCAAGACCATTCTTTGATGGAATTTTAAGAGATCCCCCTGAATACCTGAAATATGGGGGAAAGTAGGTTTCGTTCACACCTCTGTGAATAGAACATTTAATTGGGGTGGACTTCGCCTGCACAGAGATGAGGGGGATCAGGCCGGTCCGATCACCTGCACGATCTCCCGGTACAGGGCATCGGCTATGTCTGGATCTCCTGACTCTATCATGATCCTGACCATCGGTTCCGTGCCCGAAGCCCGCACCAGCGCCCATGCATCAGTCCTGATGATCTTGATACCGTCGATCTTCTCGACGGTCTCTCCCTCAAATGCCTCCTCGACGGTGCGAACCAGTGCGGCCGGATCAGGGGCGGGATATTTCTCCTTGATCAGGTGATAGATCGGGAGGGTGTCGAGGAGATCTGATAGCTCCTTCTCTCTCTGATCCGCAAGAACCGCTACCATCATTGCAGCGGTCATACCCCCGTCCCGGCAGAACTGGTGGTCGGAGTAGATCAGGCCACCGTTTCCTTCACCTCCAAACGAGACGGTCTTTCCCTGACTGATGAGCTCGATCATCCGGCGTGCAACGTATATGCTCCCCACAGGGGTGTAGTCGATAGTGCACCCGTGCTTATCGGCTATATCCTGGATCAGGCGGGATGTGGCGACCGGGGTGACGATGAGACCGCCGGGGTTCCTGCGACAGACGTAGTCCTCGATCAGGCCGAACTCGTAGTTCTCTTCTATATAGCGTCCTCTGTTATCAACAAAGACTGCCCGATCGGCATCGCCGTCGTGTGCCACACCGAAGGCAGCGCCGGTTGCGATGACCATATCCGAGAGGGGTTGCAGTCCTTCAGGGGTCGGTTCAGGCATACGGCCCGGGAAGGTGCCGTCGATCCGGGCGTTGATGGTGTGAACCTGGCAGCCCATCCTCTCGAGTATGAGAGGCGTGGTGAGGGCGGCGGGACCGGAACCGGGGTCGACGACGACGGTCATACCCTCGCCGATGCCTGCCGGGAAGTGCCTCACGATCGCCTGGATGTATTCCTCGATGCGTTCGGGTGCGGTGGCCTCTCTGCCGACGCTGTCCCAGGCGACTGTGTCGAACTCGTCGGCGAAGAACCGGTTCTCAAGCCTGATGGTCTCGTCGTCCGCCATCTCGGTCCCATCGGCCTCGATGACCTTAACACCGTTATACTCAGGGGGGTTGTGAGACGCGGTGATCATGGCGCCGCCGGCGAACCGGTCGTCAGTCTTTATGATGAACTGCAGGGCCGGCGTGGGGAGGATGCCCATATCCACCACGTCACACCCGGTCATCAGAAGACCGGCTTTGAGGGCGTGCGCCAGGGCCTCGCCGGACGTCCGTGTATCCCTGCCGACGGCGATGGTGCCCTTCCGCATCGAACCGAGCGCGGCGCCGATCTTGAGGACGAGGGTCGGTGTCATCATATCCCCGACTACCCCGCGGACGCCGTTCGTTCCAAACATCCGTTTTTTGTCGTGCATAGGTGTTACTTCTCCACGTCATGGAGTTCCTGCTTCAGTCGGTCGATCGCCCTGCTCGCGGCGGCGAATGCCTCCTGGCGGTGCTTTGCAAGTATAGCAACATAGGTTAGATCGTCCCCGGCGTAGAGCCGGCCTTTCCGGTGGTGGAACCGTGCGCCGATGATACCCGGGACGGACTCTATCTCCTGCCTGAGACTCTCTGCCAGGGCATCGACGGTCGCATCAAACTCCATGTACTCCGTCCGTTCGGTGCCGGTCCATTCTCTGACGATCCCGTTGAACGTGAGGATGGCCCCGGTATGCGAGACGCCGTGCTCACGCTTCAGCTCCCTGACCAGTCCTTCAACCGTATAGAAATCCTCAAACTCCGGGAGTGCTGCGATCACGTCGCCGACTGAAGGGTTACGCAGCACGACGTTCTCGCTCTCGAGATCGCCGATCACGATCCGGGGAAACGGCCGGGACTTGAACCCCTCAAGTATGGCGTAGTCGATCCCGGCGTTGCAGAGAACCTCAAGGGTGGCGTCGAGGCTGTTCTCCCGGCTGATGATGACCGATTTATCCCCGTCGATGCCGCTCGATATAGCAGCATGCGCTTCATAGAACAGTGTCGTGTCTTTTCCGGGCTCGAGCGCAAAGCCGTGGTGTCCCAGGCGTTTGACCGCTCCAACGGTCCCGTGCGCTGAGAGCTCTCCGATCAGGCTCCTGATGAATGTTGTCTTTCCGGTGTTTGAACGGCCGACTATCTGAATGATCTTCATGGACTTTCACTCTCCTCCTGGCCGGGCCTGGTCTTCAGTATGACCGACGCAGCCTCGGCCACGCCACGCATCACCTCGGTGATCCGGTCCTCGATCTCGATCTCGTCGTCGATGGTCAGGCTTGTACCCTCGACCTCCAGCAGGAACCGGGCGACCTCGCTTGCCTCAAAGAGGATCTCATCGAGTTCTTCAGCGGTGAAGAATCCGCACATGGCCCCATAGAAGAATGTGGCCCCGGCCTTCTTCACCTTCTTCTTGAACGAACTCCTCGCCTGGTTGACCGCCTGCGGCGTGTAGGTCTCAAGCATGAACGGGCAGAGGTCGGGGAGGTTCTCACCGATGAACGTCATCTCCGAGCCGCTGGTGGTCCTGAAGTCTGCGCAGAGGCGTGCGATCGCCCACTCACGAGCGGTGATGTGGGTGTGTTTGCGCAGGAACTGGTTGACCCGCCTGTAGGTGGCGCCGTCAACCTTCTTGAACTTCTGGTACTTCGTTGGGTCGTTGCGATGATCAGGCTCTTCCATTTTGCATATCCTCTTGTTGGTTTTGATATTTCAAT
>JAAYND010000152.1 GCA_012521035.1 Methanomicrobiales archaeon | reverse complement strand
TTAGAGAGAGACGCTTCTCTCTATATGTACAGCTATTGGTAGAACCGGCGCTGTTTCGGGCAGTTTTATATTTGCGACAGGTGGTGCAAAGATGTCCTAAACATGTCGCAAAGGTGCAAACGTCAGGACCGCCGCCCCGGCCCTGGTCCCCACCCTCGCACCTACCATTCATCGGTCTCCTGAGCGATGATCACTTCACGGCAACCGTGCTCATCGCGCCACCGCGCTACCTCGCGCTTTACGGTAGAATAACTCAGTGAGTAGCCGGATGTGAGAAGATATTGCCAGATGAGTTTGGCATTACATCGCCGTTTCTTCGGTTCTTTGCGATCTTTTTCAAGGATGCGGTGGATTATTCCTCGAATTTCCGGTGTGACGACACGGCCAGGCTGGCGGATCTTCCGGTTACTGGGTACGATCTCTTCGATCGTACCCTCCCGGACAGCCTGAGCGCGGAGAACATACTTCCGGACGGTGTTACGCGAGACCTTCATTTCGCGGGCTGTCTGGCGATAAGATCCTGTTCGCTCATAGGATTCAAGCATTTCTTTGACGGTTGCTATGGAATACATCCCTTCGTTGCCTCCTCACGCAGATTGTATGAAGAGGGTTTGGTCCGGGAGGGCAAAAACAAATGGGCCTTTCTCTATATCCGGGTCAAAGGTGGATGAGAGTACAGCGGACTGTTTGAGTGTCCTTTCAGTTTTTTAACATGGAAGCGAGGATATGGCTCGTCTGCCAGAGCATAGAGTTCTTCCTTAATTCGCCTGGCGTCAGGTTCCGGAATTTTATCGAGATCCCGTTCGGCAGCGGGCATGAGGATGAGCCGCCAGATCATCAAAGGCCCCGTTCCTGAACATACTCCTCAAAGGGACGACCCCGGCCCGCCCGCATATCTGCGAGGCTCTCTTCGATCCGCTGCAATGTCTCTTCTGAGAGTGGTTCTGGATCGATTAGTGCATCCATAATGCGGTTGAGTGTCTCGTCGTAGCTCTCCCGGGGATCTATTTTCAAGGCGTCCAGACGGGATCTGGTCTCCGGGTGAAGCTGGATCGTCGTTGCCATAGCTATCCATAGATTGCTATTTGACATTAAGATTTCATTCAGTTTGACATGCTGAGTGTCCCGGCGCCCCCTCCCAACCAGACCCCTCCCGATACGCAAGCCTAAAGTGCTTTCGCGCGTACGAGTATTAATTGAGGTGATACACCATGCCAGATCTTGATGGAACCGGGCCGCTCGGTCGCGGTCCACGGGCGGCCGGCCGCCGGGGGAGGTGCTTCTTCCTGTCCTCGGCACCGGTGGAGGCGGAAGAAGAGACCGCACCGGTGACCCGGGGTGCCGGGCTGTGGGGATGCGGTCGGGGTTTCCGTGCCGGCCGGGCACGGCGCCGGTGGTGACCCCACCGGAATCGAAGACACTATCTGCACAGGGGACAGATCTCTCCTGCAGGTGATGGTACTTCCATGAATGAACCAGGGCCCGGGGGCGGAGGCCGCGGCCGCCATGGGCGGGGCCGGCCCCGGGTCCAGCGAAGGATCAGGGACGGGGCGTCCTTCCGTTGCTTCGGCCCACTCTGCGGGAGGTCGGGCGACGTCGTCTTCCTCCTCCCCGAGGAGGTCGAGGCCCTCCGGCTCGCCGACCTCCTCGGACTCGAACAGGAAGCGGCAGCCCGCGCTCTCGGGGTATCCCGAAAGACCCTCTGGCGTGACCTCCACGAGGCACGGCGGAAGGTCGCCGATGCCCTGGTGCACGGGAAGATGATCCAGATCGTCGGGT
>JAAYND010000151.1 GCA_012521035.1 Methanomicrobiales archaeon | reverse complement strand
TCGTAGTCGGTCACCTTCGTTATGCCGAAGGGCGCGAGGTCTTCCTGCCACCATCCCTTCTCCATCGCGGTGAAGTGGGCGATCTGGTGGGTGCTCGGCTGGTAGCCGATCCGCAGGTGCGTCATATCGTCGGTCTCGGTACACCCGGCGACAAGGGCAAACGCTGCGACGAGAGCCACGGCCAGTAGTATTGTTGTAATTGGTCTCATGGTGTATCTCCAGATGTGATTGCTGGTACGCAGGAGATCTGCATGCTGCTAATATATAGTATTGCCGAAATCCAGGGATATTTTTATACTGAAGTATAGATTGCGATTGTTATTATTACCTTAAATGGAAAATACAATGCACTCATACCTGATGATATCACCTGGCATGGCACAACCACGGGTCAGTGGATGGGGCAGAGATGGGGCGTGGCCTTAATCTCTTTCCCGGGCAAACAATCACAGGCAGGACTGTTGATAGAATGCGTTCGGATCAGATTCGGCAGGGTCGTCTCGCCGGCGAGCGGTCGGCCGGCCTCGAACATTTTCTCGCATCGATGGATACCGACCGCTGGATAGTGGAGGCGGATCTCCTTGTGGACATGGCTCATCTCCTCGGACTCCGACAGCAGGGGATCATCGATGAAGGGCCGGCCCGCGCGCTGATGGCGGCGCTCCTCGACCTCCATGACCACGGTCTCCCGGCGGAGGCGTTCGATGAGCGGTTTGAGGATATCCACGCCGGGAAGGAGGCGTGTCTTATCGACCGCGTCGGGGAGGATATCGGCGGCCGCCTTCACATGGGCCGGTCCCGGAACGACGAGGTCGCGACGTGCATCAGGATACGCCTGAAGCAGGAGATCATCGCCCTCGCAGGATCGCTTCTCGACCTGAGGACGACCCTGCTCGACGTGGCCGGGATGCATACGGAGACGGTGATGCCAGGCTTTACCCATATGCAGCATGCCCAGCCAACGACGCTCGCCCACTATCTTCTCGCCTACGAGCAGGCCTTCTCGCGGGATGCGGCCAGGCTCCGGGAGGCCTACGCCCGCGTGGATGTATCCCCCCTCGGTTCGGCCGCGTTCGCCTCGACCGGCTTCCCCCTCGACCGCGACTACACCGCCCGGCTCCTCGGGTTCTCATGCCCGACGGCAAACAGCATGGACGCGGTCGCCGCACGGGACTTCGCGCTCGAGGTGCTCGGGGATATCGCGATCTGCATGACGACGGCGAGCCGGCTCTGCGAGGAGCTGGTCCTCTGGAGCACAGCGTTTATCGGGTTTGTCGACCTCGACGACGCCTACTGCTCCTCCTCATCGATCATGCCCCAGAAGAAGAACCCCGACGTCGCCGAGATCATGCGGGCGAAGGCCGGGACAGCCACGGGAGCGCTCGCCGCCGCTATAACGATCACAAAGGGCCTCCCCATGAGCTACAACCGCGACCTCCAGGAACTCACCGGGCACCTCTGGCGGGGAGTGGAAGCGGCCCGGGAGAGTATACCGCTCCTCGCCGGCATGATCGGGACCGCGACGTTTGATCTTGAACGAATGGCCGCCGAGGCGGGCAGAGGTTTTTCAACCGCCACGGAACTCGCCGATGTCCTCGTCCGGGAGCACGGGCTTCCCTTCCGCACAGCGCACCGGATCGTCGGGAGGGCGGTCAGGCACGGATCGCTTGACCTCGCCACCCTTGAGGCTGCGGCTCAGGAAGCGGCCGGCATATCGGTCGTGGACCTTGGCGTGACCGACGAGCGGATAAGCGCGGTCCTCGACCCGCGTCATGCCGTTTCGGTGCGGACGATCGTCGGCGGCCCGGCGCCCGCCGCGGTCGCTGTGCAGCTCGAAGAGCAGCGGAGACTCCTCGATAATGATGCAACATGGACAGAAGAGACGGGCGCGGCACTCTCGCGCGCGCATGAAGACCTGATATCGGAATCACGGAGGATGATACTATAACAGAGACACTTCAGACCGGCGATCTGGTGCGCTACAGACACGGCGGTGCCGTGGTCACTGGCACCTACATCGCTGAACGGGACGGGATGGCTGTAATAAGGCTTGAGAGCGGCTACGCCATCGGGGCATCGCCGCAGAGGATCGAGGTGATCGGGCATGCGGCAGAGGCACCCCCGGCGGGGGCCGGGGTCGTTGTCCAGAACCCTGACCTCCCGGAGGTTGCGATCATATCCACCGGCGGAACGATAGCAAGCCGGGTGGACTACCGGACCGGGGCGGTGACGAGCCAGTCGTCGGCAGGCGAGATCCTCCGGACTATCCCGGAACTCGGTGATGTCGCCCGATACCGCGACCGGGAAGTGGTAAACATCCTCTCTGAGAATATGCGCGCCGGGATCTGGCAGGATCTCGCACGGGCGATCTATGACGAGATCCGGCAGGGAGCGAAGGGAGTGATCGTCACCCACGGTACCGATACGATGATCTACTCGGCCGCCGCGGTTCGGTTCATGCTCAGGACGCCGGTGCCGGTCGTCTTTGTCGGGGCACAGCGCTCCCCCGACCGCCCGAGCTCTGATGCCGCCATGAACCTCCTCTGTAGCGCCGCCGTCGCTACCGGCGACCTCGGCGAGGTGGCGGTGGTGATGCACGAGACGACGAACGACGACCGGTGCGCCATCCACCGGGCGACGAGGGTCCGGAAGATGCACACATCCCGGCGCGACGCCTTCCAGAGCATGGGGTCAGCGCCGCTCGGTCACGTCGAGTACCCCTCGCTCACGGTCAATCTCTCAGATGAGGCTGTGCGGCGGGGGACGGAGGATCTGAGACTCAATGATGCGCTTGAGGAGCGCTGCGCTCTCCTCCAGTTCTACCCGGGGATGCCATCCTCGGTCCTTGAGGCCTTCAAGGGCTACAGGGGTCTTGTTCTTGCAGGGACGGGGCTCGGGCACGTCTCGACCGACTGGATACCAGAGCTCCACAGTATGATCGAGAGCGGGACGACCGTCGTCATGACGTCGCAGTGCCTGCATGGCCGGGTCTGCGACCGGGTCTATGGCACCGGACGGGATCTCCTCTCGATCGGCGTTATCGAGGGCGAGGATATGCTCCCTGAGGTCGCGCTCGTGAAACTGATGTGGGTGCTTGCAAACGAACCCGATCCCGGGCGGGTGAAGGAGGTCATGCAGATCAATCTCGCCGGCGAGATCCAGAGGAGGTCGATCTGATGGACTATGAGAAACTCGGTCTGAAGGCCGGGATCGAGATCCACCAGCAGCTCGATACCGCCGAGAAGCTCTTCTGCCACTGCCCGACGCTCCTCCGGGGCGTCGATGAGCGAACGGGGGAGTTCTCCCGCTACCTGAGAGCGATAGGGGGTGGAACGGGCCGGATCGACCGGGCGGCCGAGGAGGAGATGAAACTCGTTCGGAAGTTCACCTACTACACCTACGATTCAGTCTGCCTGGTGGAACATGATGAGGAAGCCCCGGCGCCGATGAACCCTGAAGCGCTCGAGGTCTGCCTCACGCTGGCAAAGATGCTCGGCATGACCCCGGTCGAGCAGGTCCACACCATGCGAAAGCTCGTCGTCGACGGCTCAAACACGAGCGGATTTCAGCGGACGGCGCTCGTCGGGCTCTCGGGCGCCCTCCCGGACGGCTGCCAGATCGAGTCGATATGTCTCGAAGAGGAGGCGGCGCAGCGGGTGGAGGACGAGGTATTCTCACTCGACCGCCTCGGTATCCCGCTCGTCGAGATCACCACCGCTCCCTGTATGCACACGCCGGAGGCCGTCCAGGAGGTTGCCGGCTACATCGGGATGGTGCTCCGCTCCACCGGCAGGGTGAAGCGGGGGCTCGGGACTATCCGGCAGGAC
>JAAYND010000150.1 GCA_012521035.1 Methanomicrobiales archaeon | reverse complement strand
CGATCTTTTCGAAATCAGTTCCTGAAAGACGTATTCTGGCTTTCTGCATGTTTGCCACCAAAAAATATAGGTACCGTTATCTCATCTGCTTTGGCGTTATGTTGATGCACATACCCGCTGCGATGGTAGAGCCCATATCACGGACAGCAAACCGTCCGAGCTGCGGGATCTCCTTGACATTCTCGATGACCAGAGGGCGGGTGGGCTTGATCTTGACGATCGCGGCATCGCCGGTCTTGAGGAACGTGGGGTTCTCCTCCTTGACCTGGCCGGTGCGCGGGTCAAGTTTCTTCTGAAGCTCGATGAAGGTGCACGCGATCTGAGCGGTGTGGCAGTGGAAGACCGGGGTGTAACCGACGGTCAGGGCGCTGGGGTGGTGGAGCACGACGATCTGCGCGACAAACTCATCCGCAACGGTCGGGGGCACTTCAACAGGGCCACAGACATCGCCACGGCGGATGTCACCCTTGCCGATACCCCGGACGTTGAACCCGACGTTGTCTCCCGGGACAGCCTGAGGGATCTCTTCGTGGTGCATCTCGATGGTCTTGACCTCACCGTTCTTGTTGGATGGCATGAAGGCGACCTTCATTCCCTTCTTCATCACGCCGGTCTCGATACGGCCGACGGGCACGGTTCCGATACCGGAGATGGAGTAGACATCCTGGATTGGGAGACGGAGGGGAAGCTCGGTCGGCTTCTCGGGTTCGACAAGCGCGTTGAGCGATTCAAGCACCGTCGGGCCCTTATACCAGGGGGTGTTCTCACTGAGTTTGGCAATATTGTCACCGACGAACGAGCTCATCGGGATGAAGCTCGTGTTCTCGGGCTTGTAGCCGACCATCTTGATGAGCTGAGAGAGCTGCTCCTTGACCTCGTTGTAGCGCTTCTCGTCATACTTGACGACATCCATCTTGTTGATGCCGATGATCAGCTGGTTGATCCCGAGCGTCCGGGAGAGGAAGACGTGCTCCTTGGTCTGCTCCATAACGCCATCAGGTGCGGCGACGACCAGCAGCGCGGCATCTGCCTGGGATGCGCCCGTGATCATGTTCTTGACGAAGTCACGGTGGCCGGGGCAGTCCACGACGGTGAAGTAGTACTTGTCGGTATCGAACCGCTTGTGGGCGATATCGATGGTGATACCACGCTCACGCTCTTCCTTGAGGCTGTCCATTACCCAGGCAAACTCGAACGAGCCCTTGCCCTTGGTCTCTGCCTCCTTCCTGTACGACTCAATGATGTGGGGAGGTACGGCTCCCGTCTCAAAGAGCAATCGGCCGACGGTGGTAGACTTCCCGTGGTCGATGTGTCCAATAACTGCTAAATTCATGTGGGGCTTGTCAGCTGCCATAGATAGTATCCTCCACTCAATCAAATAGGCCTGTCTGCTCGAACAGCCTGTTTATGCGAGTATCCTATACGTATGACGTTCTCTATATAAAGCATTTCTATCAACGCTTGAAGCGTGCATTCTCTCAAAACCCCGGGTAATCGACAGAATCATATTCTTTGGAAATCTACGTTCTTTATATCATGAAGACGCTCGAGTTTCACCGGGATGAAGCGAAGGACAGGGTGACGGTTACATGCGCAGGCCGTGAGGTTTCAGTCCACTCCCACTGCGGCTACTGCCGGCACTGCGCGGGGGTCCGGGTGGGGAAACGGATAATCCCGACACCACAACGCCAGGCGCTCTCCGGCACGCTGCAACCGGGCACAAGTGTGGATGAGAACCTGCTCAACGCCGCTATCATGTTCAACACCCTTGTCCGGGATGGCACCGCGATCGAGTGCGAAGATGACGCCGGTGAGGGGTTCCGCTCGATGTACAGCTACCGATAGCGACGATGCTTGCGGCCCGATGCGGACGCGAGGTCACTCACTCCTCTACCGCCTGCTCTTTCGGCCCAAACTCTTTCTGAATCTCAGCCCTGAACTTCTCATACCCGATCTCATCCATCTGATCGGCGAGAGTCCGCCCGCTCCAGGCGGTCCGGTAGACCCAGTAGACGATGCGGTCGACGACCTCGACGACCTCCTCCTCCGTCTCGACGGTGATGAGCTCGCGCCCCACGCGGGGGTTTGTGCCGCGCCGGCCGCCGACCGTGATCTGGTAGTGGTCGTACTCTGATTTCAGGAGGTGGTAGGGACAGGAATGGATGCATATGCCACACTGGACGCATTTATCCTCGTCAAGGACAGATATGCCGTCCTTGAGTTTTATGGCGTGCTCCCGGCAGTACTCCACGCAGGTGCCGCACCCCGTGCAGAGTCCCGGTATCCGGAGCGGCCGGATACGGCCGATGATGCCGATATCGTTTAAGAGCGGACTGTTGCACATATAGGTGCAGCCCGATATGGCGATCCGGAGTCGTATCGGGAGTTCCTTTCCAAAGACCCGCGCATCGACCTTCCGGGCGAGGTCGATCGTCTCGCAGTTGGCGTACTTGCACCGTTCTGTGCCCGGGCAGGCCATGATATTTACTACCTCGTTCTGTTCGGCGCCGATCGGTGTTCCGTTCTTCTCAAGTTCTTTCGCGATTTTATCGAGGTTATCAGGGTTCACGTGCGGGATCTCCGCTGTCTGGCGCATGGTGAGGTGGAGTGTGCCATCTCCATATCTCTCGCTTATCTTTGCCAGTTGTTTTACCTGAGCCGCGGAGAGAACCCCCCCCGGGATCCGCAACCGTATCGTCGCATAGTCTGCGTTTCGCTCGGTGATGACCCCTCCCAGGGTGTAGAGGCCATAGTCATGTATCATCCTACAATAGTAGCAACTGCCGGGATAAAAGAAAGGCGGTCAAAGAAGGGCGAGGAGGAGGAGGACACCGGCCCGGGTGATCTCGTTTGTGGCGCCGACGACGTCACCGTTGACGCCGCCGAAGAGGCGCCGGGCAAGAAGCATCATCGCGGCAGTGATGCCGGCCGTGAGAGCGAGCGCGAGCGCGATAGATACCCGGGGGAGGGGCAGCAGGAAGAGGGGTAGCGCGAGCAGGGTTGCCGGAATAAGAAACCAGGGTTGTGCAAAGTCATGGAAGTAGGAGTGGATCCCCTCCCGGAACGGCGGTCCGAGCGTGGTCAGATAGGACATGGCGACCTTTGCCGAGACCTCGGCCGTGAGGATGGCTGCCGGGAGGTGCGCAGTCTCCTGAAGCGCGGCGAACGCTATGAGCATGACGATGATCCCCGCCGCGACAGCGCCGGCGCCGGTGCTCCGGTCAGTCATGGCGGCGACCCTCTTCTCCCGGCTCCCATGCGCCATGAGCCCGTCCCCGAGGTCGAGGAGTCCATCGAAGTGGTTGCAGCCCGAGAGGATGAGCACCATGGCGAGGGCTACGGCCGCCCCTATCACCGGCGATCCGATACAGGAGACGATGCCTGCCGCTATCCCGCCTATAACGTACCCGGCGATCGGGTAGAGGTATGAGCGGCGGGCGAAGTGCTCGAACTCAACCGGTTTTCCGAGTGGGAGTGATGTACAGAACTGCAGGAGGGCGAGGACCGATCTCACATCGACTCACTGTAGAGGCGTGATGTGCAGCCCGCGATCAGTCCGGCGACGGCGTCATCGAGGAACGGCCCGAGTTTACCCAGAAGTCCGGGTTTCTTCTGGTCGTATCGGGTGAACTCGAACCGCGCGTAGGTTCCCCCGATGACCTCGGCGATGGCCATCCCGATGATCTCATCGGAGAGGAGGAAGACCGGATCGTCGGCGATCTCGGAGTTTTTCCTCCTCCAGTAGAGTTCCTCCTCGAGCAGGATGGCACCGAGGAGGAGCGATGCGACGTTCGGATCCTCGAATGCCCTGCTTATCTTCTCATCCAGTCGTATTACAGCCTCTTCCGGCCCGATCCCGTGGGAGACGTAGAGTTCCATTGCTGATGCGATGATATCCTTCCTCGCAACACCCTTCTCTTCCAGCCTGTGCTCGATCTCGAACATCACATAGGGGTTGAACCCGGCTGCTATTTCCGCGTTTGGATTTTGTGTTGGCTCCGGTGATCCTGAGGGGACCGGTCGGGCATCCGGGACAGTACATGCTGAGAGATCTCCGCAGAGGTGCGCGAGGATCGAGCGGCGCTGCCGGATCTTCGCGCGCTTTTGCAGCGGCGGAAGCAGGAGGACAGGAAAGATGCAGTTCAAACCGCAACTTCTTCTATTCAGCGGCGCCAATCGTGTACCTGATGTCAGACACCTTCCTCTCGAAAGATCCGGGGATCAGGCCGCGTCGCCCTATGATAGCGATCGTCCTCGCAAACACCATGCTCTCCACCGTTCCTGGCATATCGGGTGCCGGGCCGACGCCCGAGGCGACCCTGCTCACGCCGGTCCTTGATGCGGAACTGGTCACGACCGGCGCGATCACGAGCATGCCGGTCAGGCCGAACACCCCCACCGGGTGCCCGACGCCGGCAGCGATCACCCGGTCGATGGTCGAGCTGACCGATCTCACCCCCATCTTCATCAACGCAGGCCTCGCTCATACCCCGACCGTCCCCTGCCTGGACGTCTACGGGAGACCAGGCGGCGATCCCCGCAAGGAAGATGCTGTGCCAGATGCGGCCCGGCTCTTTGAGCGGGGCGAGATTATCGGCCGTCTCCTCTCACAACAGAGCGACCTCCTGATGCTCGGGGAGTGCGTTCCCGGGGGGACAACGACCGCCCTCTGCGTGCTCCGGGCGCTCGGATACAAAGCCTCGGTCAGCAGCGCCTTTGTCAAAAACCCGCTGGATCTCAAAGGTGATGTCTGCAAGGGGGTGCTCGCCCGGATCGATGAGACCGGCGCAGACGCGCCCCTCGATATCCTCCGGGCAGCAGGGGATCCCATGATGCCCGTGGCGGCGGGGATCGCGAGCACCTACTCAGGCGATATCCTCTTCGCCGGCGGGACACAGATGCTCGCCGTGGCGGCTACCCTGAAAGCGCTCGGGAAGTACGTGCCGCCGCTGGCAACCACGGTCTATATCAGGGACGATCCTACGGCCGGATTCCCCGGGTCGATCGCGGAGATCGGTACCTCTGCGTACTACATCGATCCGGACTTTGCCGGTATGGGTCACGCCGGTCTTGCCCGTTACGGTATCGGGGAGGTCAAGGAGGGGACAGGTGCCGGCGGTGCCCTGATGCTCGCCTATCTCCTGGGCTATGAACCTGAAGAGATCACCCGGAAAGTCTTCGATTTCGTCGCGAAGTATGCGTGAAGAAGAAGGACTATACCTTTTTGCAACCACCTTATAAGCAATGTTTTCTCTCTGTGTGGTCGATGATCGCGGGCGCTTCAGCCCCCTGATCCAGGAGGTGTCCTGCGGTATGGGCACTCCGACCACACCAATAATAGATGATATGCCGCCGGTCGATCCCGCCCGGAGTGGCCTGTCCGGTCCACGGAGGCGAAGGTACCATTCGATGAGTGCCCTCGCGGCACCCGAGATTCAGTCGCACTCTCAGCAAGCGGGTTATTTTCTGGAAGTTTTTACGGTATGTTAGAAATAGACGATATCTCTGATCAGATCGAATCGATCGGGTTTCAATGCCGGGGGTGTGGCGCCTGCTGCCGGCGGGTGGCAGAGGACTCGAACCTCGTCATCGTGAGCCCGGCTGAGGTGCGGGCGATCATGGCAGCGACCGGGATGGCCTGGGATGAGATCGCCGAGCCCTACCCCGACTTCATCGATTCGGAAAATGGAGGAGAATATACATTTGCCTGGTGCATCAGGCGTACTGCCGATGCCTGTATCTTCCTCCAGGACGGGCGGTGCTCTATATATGCCTACCGGCCCTGGATATGCCGGACCTACCCGTTTATGCTCCTGGACGACAACCTGATGGTCTCAGAATGCCCCGGCCTCGGGACGCCCCTCCCCACCGACGTTGCGCGCGATATGGCGACAGAACTCTGTAAGAGGCAGGCCGCCGAGGCGGTTGAGGAGACCGGGATCCGGGGGGTCTACCAGAGGGCACAGATCCCGCCGGGAGAGCGTGTTGTGATCGATAGTGAGGGTATGAAGGTGCTGCATGGCTGAGATCCGTCTCATCGGGACGGCTCATGTCTCACAGAAGAGTGTCGAGGATGTCCGGTCCGCTATCGAAGAGTTTCAGCCAGATATCGTCGGTGTTGAGCTCGACCGGGGCCGGCTCATAGCACTCACCGAGGAGACCGCCGATCCCCCGATATCCGAGATCCTGAAGGGTGGGAACTTCGGCCAGCTCCTTGTCCAGTGGGTGCTTGCCTTCATCCAGCAGCGGATCGGCGCTGAGACCGGCGTGAAACCCGGTGCCGAGATGCTGGCCGCGATCGAGGAGGCTGAGGCTCACCAGAAGCCCATAGCGCTCATCGACCGGGATATCCGGATAACGCTCTCGCGGTTCTGGGGGAAGATGCGGATCTGGGAGAAGATCAAACTCATCGGCGCCCTCCTCTACTCGATCGTGGGTGTTAGTGGGGAAGAGATCGATGTGGATGCGCTCACGAACCAGGATGTGGTGAGCGCGGCGATGGAGGAGTTCCGGAAGTTCTCTCCACGGGGTGCCCAGGCCCTGATCGATGAGCGGGACGCCTACCTCGCTCACCAGATCCTGATGCTCAATGGCCGCTACGAGCGGGTGCTCGCGGTCGTCGGCGCCGGGCATATCCAGGGGGTGCAGCGTTACCTCGATGCGCCGGAGACGCTACCGCCGCTCCAATCCCTGACCGCCGACGTGAAGAGGTTGCCGTGGGCGAAGATCATCGGGGCAGGCGTCACCCTCCTCTTCCTCCTCCTTATCGTCGCCATAGCCTTCTCGGGGGTGGGGTTTGATGTCCTGCTCGCCGCCCTCGTATACTGGGTCGTGATCAACGGTGTCCTGAGCGCCACATTCACGCTGCTCGCCGGCGGACATCCCCTATCGGCAGCCACGGCGTTTGGCGTCTCCTGGCTGACATCGCTCAATCCGGCGCTTGCGGCGGGCTGGTTTGCGGCCATAGTCGAGGCGAAGATCCGAAAACCCACCACAGGAGAGCTCCGGCAGATCCTCGATGCTGAGACGTTCACGGAGATGCGACGGATCCCGCTCTTCCGGGTGGTGCTGGTTGCGGCTCTTGCAAACGTCGGGAGCACTATAGGAACCTTTGCCTACTTCATATTCATCTTCCCGGTCCTCGGTATCGACCCGACCGTGGTCGTCGGTGAAGGCTTTGAGAATATTTTACAGATGTTACAGGGCCTCTTCTGAGGATCTCCCCTGATTTTTCCGCCTCCCCAAGGTATTTAGGCCTGGAGTGCCCACCATCGTTGCATGAGTCCGATTGGTGGAACGGTTAATCTCGGTGTCACTGTGATCAGGAGCAGGCACAGCGTGCGGAAGTACAAGGATAGTCCCGTCGGTGAGAAAACCATCAAGGATGCTCTCGACTGCGCGCGGCTTGCCCCAACTGCCAGGAACGAGCAGCCCTGGCTCTTTGGAACCATCCAGAACCGCGAGACACTCCAGACGATAGCGGATCTTGTCGCGAACGCGAGGTTCATCGCCGATGCACCCGTCTGTTTTGCGGTCTTCGGGAAGAGGGATGCAAAGTACTACCTCGAGGACTGTTGCGCAGCGACGACCCAGCTCATCCTCGCGCTCCAGTCGTGGGGTGTCGGATCCTGCTGGGTTGCCGGGGAGAAGAAGGACTACGTCGAGGATATCAGGAAGCTCCTGGACGTTCCGGAGGAGTACACGCTCGTCTCACTCGTGCCTGCGGGATATCCCGAGGAGATCGATATCAAGAAGAAGAAGGGCCTCGATGAGGTTACGTTCTCTGAGCGCTACGAAGAAGAAGAGTAAATTCAATCTTTTTTTAAAAAAATGTATCTGACCGCCTAAAAGTCGGTCATAATCCTGAACTGGTCGATCTCTTCGGTGTTCAGTTCCTGGAGGAACTCTTCTGCCGCGTTCTTGATGTTCTTGCTTGCGGTGATAGCGCGGCCGACGACCAGGATATCAGCGCCGGCATGGAGCGCAGCCTTCACGACGTGCTGCCTGATGCCGCCTGCCGTTGCGACCAGGAGGCGCTCGCCGCCGGCCTTCTTGATCGCCGGTATGTCGCCCCAGGCGTAGTCGGTATCCTCCACATCGATGCCCCGGTGGAGTTCAACGACGTCCGGTTTCACCGCGAGCTGCTCGACGACAGCCACCGGGTCATCGACGTTGAGCATATCAACCACCGTGTAGATGCCGGTCTTCCGGGTATCGGTGATGGCCTTCTCGATTGTGGAGATGGGTGCAAGGCCGGAGACCACAATAGCGTCAGCGCCGGCATCGGCAGTCATCCGGGCCTCGAGGTTACCGGTGTCGAGCGTCTTCAAGTCGGCGACGATGAAGGCACTCGGGCGGATCTCGCGGATCTCCGATATGATCGAGAGGCCGAACTTCTTGATCAGGGGCGTCCCGGCCTCGATGATCAGGTGGTCGTTCTGGGGCAGTTCCTCAAGGACCCTGCGCATATGGTTCCTGTCGACGAGATCCATCGCAACCTGCAGGTACGGTGGATCCCAGAGCCGCTGTACCTTGAATCCCATTACCGCGTGGGCAGTCCGGTCTTTCTCGTGTATGAGGGTATCGACGCCCGGGAACCGGTCAAGCGCCCGCCGGATAGCGAGTTTCATCGCACCGTAGTTGAACCGGTAGAGCTTGTTGTAGTCCTCGGCGGAGGGGTGGATAAAGACGCTTGCCATGATCACCGTATCCTCGAGATCGATCCCCTCAAAGACCCCCTCCTCGACCGAATCAGCGACGGCTTTTGCCACCGCTGCCTGGACCGGTCCGAAGATCTGGTTTACCTGGTACTCCTTCTTCAGGGTGACCTTCGGTATAACGAGCGTCGAGGGCTTCGTCGGCAGGTTCGGCCTGACGACCGCAAGGAGCGGCGTGTGCCCCGCCGAGAGCTGCGAGAACGAGTTCGCAAACGCCTGCCCTACCGCTCCCTCTTTCTTTCCCATAATCAGATCTATGTGCGCAAGTTCTGCGCCGTCTCCAACCAATGCTTCACCGATGAGATACATACAGATGCCCTCAAATGCTGCACAAATATATGCGAGCTATCTATTAAAGATCTCCCGGATCACCCCGGAAATGTGCTCATAACAGGTTTTTTGAGAGAGAAAAGGCCGGAGAGCAGAATCTTCTATGAATGATAGGGTTCTTTCGCGCAGAGCCGGCAGATCTCCCTGTGTGATGATAACTTCCGTTATCTACTGGAGGGGGCGGGGGAGGGGCGCACGACCGGCGCGGGCGGGGTGGGGGAGAGGAGAGCGGTGTGTGGTGAGGTGCCGGTGAGGGATAAAATTGGGGCCGGCATCCCGGGCTTGCGCCCCGCCCGAGCTTTTTCCACGAGAACCCCCGCTCCGGGGCGGGAGCCCAGTGGGAGGGCCAGTATGGTTCTCTTTGCCGGGGAGGAGGTTCCCTCCCCGGGCCCCTCCCCGGGTGATATCCCCACGGTACGGTGTATGGGATGGTGTGGGGGAAGGGCGGTGTATGGGGTTGCCTTCCCTGGCAGGCCTTTCCGGGGATATCGCGACTACTGCCCCCTTCCTGTGGGGCGAGGGAGGAGCGCCGAAGGCGCGGGCGGGGTGGAGGAGATAGGAGAGCGGTGTATGGGTCGCCTCCCCCCGGCCGCACCCCACCCAGGCTCTTTCCACGAGAACCCCCGCTCCTGCGCGGGAGCCCTGTAGGAGGGCCGATATGGTTCTCGTCGGCGGGGAGGGGGTTCCCTCCCCGAGCCCCACCCCGGGTGATATCCCCACGGTACGGTGTATGGGATGGTGTGGGGG
>JAAYND010000149.1 GCA_012521035.1 Methanomicrobiales archaeon | reverse complement strand
TCGGTTTGCCGCTCGCGAGCACCTCATCAATACTGGTGATCTCGCCTGCGGCAACCATGCGCCCGAGACCGGTGAGCGGAATCCATTCTTCCTGTACGTATGCCATTGTCACACCAGCTCCTTCTTGATGGCCAGAGCCACAGCCTCTACATTCGCCACCAGGTTCTCTGCCCGTTCAGGGGCGTACCCGGCGATATGGGCACCTTTGAGCCGTTCGTCGGCTGGGAGAATCGACTCGCCATAGGGTATATCGAGACCCCCATCCACCGCTCCTTTCAGGGCGGCAAAGACGCGGGCTCCGGGCTTTGCCCGGGCAAGCCCGATATCCAGGATACCTTCATCATATCCTGCATTCAGTGCCCTGACCGCAAACAGCATCCCGGTCAGGTAGGCGGCCGGGGTGCTCGCGGTCGTTCCCTCATAGCCATACCCCGCAAGTTCTGTCGAGTATGCAGCCACCAGGGTGCGGTCTCCCTCATCTCCGGGGACGACCAGCTGCGCGATGATCTGCCGGTTGGTCTTCCGGACGACCATCCGGGGCATCCCCGATGACAGGAGCGACATCCGCTTGTAGTAGTCAGTCTTGCCTTCGTGCCTTCTCCGGAAAGGTACGAAGTATCTTGGACCGGTTGCCATTATTTCATCCTCCTTGCCATCGTCTCAATATGCGCCGTAAGGTGCGCAACGCTCCGGAACTGTCCGCCGGATGCCCGTCGGTACATAAGGCGGTAGAGAGACCGGTCGATTGTGCCGTCGTCGCGCATCTCGCGCAGGGCCCGGCGCTGTGCCCGGATCTTGCCGATCCAGACGCGCTTGCGTGGCGCGCGAGCTCCCGCAGCACCCTTCCTCCGACCCGGTCCTTTCCGGTGACCGTAGGCACGCTTTGCCATCCGCTCGCGTGCCCTGCCACGGCTGTTCCCCTTCACGGGGTGTGCTTTGATCGCACCATCCTCGATGAGTTCGCGCAGGCTATCCCGGGAGATAGCTCCCTCGATATCGGCCTGCCGCTCGGGATCAAACCAGACGCGGTTGACCCCGCATTTGAGAACCGAAGCTGCCATTCGCCTCTGGTTGGTGAGATCACTCATCTTCGTTCACCTCTTCGTCGTCTTCTTCCTCGAACTCGTCTGGTTCGGGGATCATGCGGGCGAGGTCTTTTGCGTTGAGCACCTTGAGCCCGAGTTCCATGGCCCGTGTCTGAATCTCCCCGCGTTTCCTGTTGCCCACTGATCCGGCGATCCGGATTGCCTGAAGATCCGGGTTTAACCCCGCAAGGTCTGCCGGCGTAAAGACCCGGACCTCCTCATACCCGCTCGGGTGCATGCCACGGACCGCAGCAGGGCTTCCGTATCCCGGCCGGGGCAGTGCGCCCTTGGCACGGAACTGCCGCCTCTGTTTACTCTGCAGGCCGCGCGGACGCCTCCAGACATCGGCCAGTTTCACCTTCCGGTGAAGTCCGCGTCTCTTGAAGGCAGGTTTATTGTGCCGGGTGCGGACGCGGATCAATCTCTTTCTCTCATCCATTCTCTTCACGTCCTCTCGGTGATGTAGATGCCGTCCTGGAACACCCGGGGATCACGTTTCGTGATCCGGGTCGCATGTTCGATATTTGCGGCTGTATTACCTACCCTCTCCCTGTCGATACCGGTGAGCGTCACCTCATCGTTTCCGAGCTTTACCGTGACGCCGTCAAGGATCTTTGCCGTCCGGGGCTGTTTTTCGCCCAGGAAGTTGTTGATCTCAAGGCGGTTGCCCTGCAATTTTAGCTGGATCGGGAAGTGGCTGTAGACCACCTTCATGCGGTACTCATAACCCTCGGTGACGCCCTGGATCATGCCCTTTGTGAGGGCTTCGAGCGTTCCGCTCATGGCGAGGAACCGCTTCTTGTCCGATACCGTCGAGATGACAACCTCGTCATCCTCAAGTGTGACATCGATCTGCGGGAAACGCATGTCACGTGTCAGCGTACCTTTCGCGCCGGATACCGTGAGCACGTCTCTCTCGAGCGTGACGTCCACACCCGGAGGGATCTCGACCCGTCGTGTTATACCCACTGCTCTCCCTCCTTAGTAGACATATCCCAGCAGTTGCCCACCGATACCCTCGTCCCGGGCCTGTTCGTGGGAGATAACTCCCTTTGAGGTAGAGACGATCAGGATACCGAAGTTCTTTGCGGGGAGGTACTGTGATTCCCAGTATTCCATATCAGCCATTCCCACTGCAAACCGTGGGGAGATGGCGCCACATCTGTTGATCGTTCCGGTGAGCTGGACCCGGAACTGGCCGCCCCGACCATCATCGATGAACTCAAAGCCGCCGATAAAGCTGTTTTCCTGCATAACGCGGAGCATCGCGCCCAATACTTTGCTGGCAGGCTCGACGATAACTTCGCTCCGTCCAGCGTCGCCGGCATTCTTGATCGTGCTCATCGCGTCAGCGATTGGATTCTGTCGTGCCATATCTCTCACCCTCAGTCCATCTTCTTAAAGCCCATCTTGCCTGCCCACTCGCGGAAGCACTGGCGGCAGAAGTAAATGCCGTATTTGCGCACGAGGCCCTGTTTGCGACCGCATATGCGGCACTCGTTTGCGCCCCGGCCGAACTTCTTTGTGCTCTTTGTCACAGACTCTTCTGCCATACCTTATACCTCCACCTGGTAGCGCTCACGCATGAACGCGATGGCTTCATCTTTCTTTACCTTCTGTTCATTCGGCAGTTTTCTGCGCGCGACGCCCCGGCGTGCAATCCGCGCACCTTTGCGCTCGAGCACCACATTGACGTCCATGCCATAGATGCCGATCGCAGGGTCGTAGGCCATGCCGGGGAAGTCGGTGTGCTCCTCAATGCCAAATGAGAAGTTGCCGGTCTGGTCGAACTGATGGGTTGCAAGGTGCCGCTCGATGATATCAAGCGCCATCTCGACGAATTTCTCGGCGTTTGCCCGGCGCAGGGTGACCTTACAGCCGATGGGTGCACCTTTCCTGATCCCGAACGCCGGCTGGGTCCGCTTTGCGATGGTGCGGACGGGTTTCTGGCCGGTGATCTGCTTCACGAGCTCCTCGGCCCTGACCAGCTTCTCTCCGCTCTCGCCGACACCCATGTGCACAATGACCTTGTCGATGTAGATCTCCTTCATTGCGCTCATACGGAGCCCTCCAGTTCAGGTGCAATCCCGGAACGGCCGACCATGAAGATATACTCCTCGATGGTCTCGAACCGCTCGTCTACCGAGTCATCCACGAGGACGACACGGTTCGGGACAGAACTTGCTGTCCTGATGATCTCGACGATCCTGCCGACCTTGCCGGAGTGTTTTCCACCGACGATCATGGCCACGTTACCCTCCGTGAAGGGGAAGTGGTCGACGATACGGAACCGGTCTTCACCGGTCTCGGGGTCCCCGAGGGTTACGACGACTGAGTCTTTTGCCCTGTAGGTGTTGTCAGCAAGGATGTTTGCACCGTATGCAAGGTTCAGCTGCACCCTGCCGCCTTTGACGACGGTCTTATTCCGGATCTTGCAGAGCCTGGTCTTTGCAGACTCTTCCGGGATCTCGACAGAGATTATATCGCCAAGTTTGTTCAGCTGGATACGGTAGTGTTTCCCGAGTTTCGGGATTGAGACGATGTCAAAGACGCCAAGCCCGATCTCCGGGTTTCTGCAGGGCCGTCCGTTGACGAGAACATCCCGCTGGTGCAGGATCTTCCTTGCCTCGCTCGCATTCTGTGCGATGCCGATGTGCTCACGGAGCCAGACACCGACCGGCAGGCCGCCGGCGTTGTGTGGACCCGGGGCGGTCTTCATGACAAATTTCTGTGCTTTCTTCTGGATGCGCCAGGACTCCGGCGCTACCAGCCGTTTGAGATGGTTGGACATTATTCTCCGCCTCCGAGCCTCTCCTCACGGAGTTTGTCTTTCAGGTTGAGCTTTGTGATCTGTACGTTCGATGGATCGATCGGCCGGGGAACCTCTGTCCCGTCTGCCTTGGTCACCATCACGCCATGCACGATCAGTCGGCATGTCTTCATATCTACGGAGTCAACGATGCCTTCTTCGTCGGCATAATCTCCACGGAGCACCTTCACGGTGTCGCCCTTCACCACCCGGACGCTCCGGGTGTTGTACTTCTCGCGTAGCTCAGGCGCGAGCGGTGCGGAGAGGAATCGGCCCCGGGTGTGGTTTGGTGCGTTGAAGCGCGCCTTGCGCTGTTTTCTTGGTTGTTTGCTTACTGTGCGTACCATTATTCCATCACCACACCTACACGATGATCGTCGCCATGGAGGTGATCTTCGGGAACCGCTCCGCGATCTCACGGGGGACAGGTCCCTTGATCTCGGTTCCTTTCGGCTCACCGCGTTCGTTGACGAGCACCATGGCGTTATCTTCGAACGAGAGCCGGATCCCGTTCGGGCGTCGAATCTCCTTCTTCTGTCGGATGACCACCGCTTTTTCGAGTTTTCTCCGCATATCGGGAGTGCCTTTCTTGACGCTCACCGTCGCCATATCGCCGAGCCCCATCTTGGGCTGCCGGCGCCGGACCCCGTGGTAACCGTCGACTGAGACGATCTCCACGAGCCGTGCACCGGTGTTGTCGGCACAGACCATGCGGGAACCGGTGGCGAGTGCGCGCGGAATGGTAGACTGCATCGCCTTCATTCCGCCATCACCTCGACGACCACGAAGTTCTTTGTCTTCGAGAGCGGCCTGCACTCGGCGATCCTGACCACATCACCAATCCTCGCGTTGATGCAGGGGGTGCTGTGGGCATGATACCGGGATCTGCGCTTCTCGTATCGCTTGTACTTCTTGACGTAGTGGATGAACTCACGCTCCACGACGACAGTACCGTTCATTCGGTCGCTCACGACTTTGCCGGTAATCACCTGGCCGCGTACCGGCAAAGTGCCGTGAAACGGACAATTTATGTCCTCGCATTCTGTCTCTGGAATGGGGACATCCAACCCAATGTTTCGTGCCATTATATCCTCTTTTATCTGATGCGCATCGTTATACGCCGTTCCGGCTGCATCTCCAGGCTTGAGCCGTCTACATCGACAGCTGTGCCGTCCGGGAGCCGGAAGCGGAATACACTGAACCGCTTTGGTATTCGTTTCTCTCCCCTCTCCGTCAGGATGACCAGGGTGTTTCTGGTCTCATCGATGATGCGACCCGTCACCCCGACGTGACCGGGATTGCTTGCGCAAGTCACCAGAACGTCAAGGCCGATCAACTCGTGCCTCAGGACGTTCCGGGGAGAGATCATGCACTCCTCCGTGCGTTCTGCTCGGTCCGGATGCGCGCGATAGTCCGGCGGATCTCACGGATCCTCCCCGGGTTCTCTGTAGCACCACCGGCACTGACTTTCCCCCGCTCCTGGATCAGCTCAAGACTGAGCTTCTGTTCATGTTCGAGGAGCTCGACATCAGAGAGCTGCTTCACTTCATTTGCGCGAAAGATTGCCATGCATCACTCCTCCAGGAACTCCTCATCCGAGAATTCCTCGAGTTCCTCCTCGAACTCTTCGTCCTCACCGACCTCCTCGGGCTCCGGGATCGGTGCTGGAGCCTTCTTCGGTTCGGGTTCAGCGACCTCGAAGGTGTCAGGCAGTTTCGCGCCCGGTGGGACGATCTTGACCTGGACGCCGATGGTTCCAAGTTTCTTGACCGCAAGGGCGTATCCCTTCTCGACGATCGTCTCGCTCGGTTCGCCGGAGTGCTTCACGTACCCCTCGATGAACTTCTGGGTCCGCGATCTCGCGCCGGTCAGTTTCCCGGCGACGATGACCTCACACCCGAGCGCACCCGAATCCATCACCCGGCGGATCGTGCTCTGCCCGGCCTTCCTGAAGTACCAACCACGCTCAAGCGCGTTTGCCAGCCGCTCCGCCATGATCTGGGCGTTGAAGTTCGGATTCTGGACCTGCTGGACCTCCACCTGTGGAGACTCGATATCAAACCGTGTGGCGAGATCCTGGGTGAGCTGGCGGACCTGTTTGCCGCCCTTCCCGATCACGATACCGGGTTTCTCCGCAAAGATGGTCACCTGGGTACCGAGCGGTGTCCGGGTGATATCCATGCCGCCGTATCCGGCCCGCTTGAGTTCACTCGTGAGGAACTTCTCGACGCGGACGTTGCGCACACCTTCACTGATAAATTTCTTCTCAATAGCCATTACGCCACCTCGGTCACGATGATCTCGATGTTCACGGTCTCTCTGCGCTTTGGAGTGGCGCGCCCCATCGCACGCGGGAAGAATGCCCGGTGACCACGGCCCCTGTTCGCGGAGACGTGATCGATCCGGAGGTTTTCGGTATCAAGACCGATGTACTCGGCGTTCTTCTCGACGGAGTTGAGCAGTCGGAGGTAAGCCTTTGCAGCCTTGACCGGATACCGGCCGGCTGCCCAGCCTTTAAGACCCCGCTTGTGGGCGACGTTCCGCTTGAACCGCCTGAAGGGGATGGCCTTCTTCAGCTCAACCACATCCTCGAGGTATGCCTTTGCCTCTGTGGTGGTCATGCCTTTGATGAACCGGGCGATCTCGATCGAGTGTTTGGGGGAGACAGGGATCTCGTTCGCTTTTGCGCGAGCGACTTCCTCACCCTCAATTACTGCTGAATAACCTGTTCTTGCCATAGCCATCACTTCAGCGGGACGTACTTACTCGACCGGGTCGCACCGATACCGGCGCTACCGTGGGAGACTCTCCTGCGAGTCAGTGCAAACTCTCCAAGGTAGTGGAAGACCGCCTCAGGGTGGATCTCCACTCTCTGGAACTCCTTTCCGTTGTGGACCTCGATCGTCTTTCCAACCATCTCGGGCATGACGATCATGTCGCGCAGGTGGGTGCGGACGTTCGGGTTTCCTGACCGGATATCTGCGAGGAGTTTCTCGTGCTCACGGGAGAGACCGCGCTCAAACTTCCTGCGTACACGGGAAGGCATGAGCGGCAGGAGCTCGGAGAGAGCCATCTGCTGCAGATTCTCTATGGAATAGCCACGGTAGGTGAATTCCTCACGCCGCCGCGGCATTCGCCTCTGTGTCTTCTTTGCCATGTTTCACCCCTCACTTCTTCCACTTGCCGGTTCTCCGGGCGGCAATATGCCCTACCTTCCTGCCGGGGGATGTTCCCCGGGCTATGGTCTTGGGCCGTCCGCAGTGCTGGTGTCCGCCGCCGCCGAACGGGTGGTCGATGACGTTCATGCAGACACCCTTGACGCGAGGCCATTTCTCGCTGGAGGATCTGACGTGGAGGTACTTCTTTCCTGCCTTGACGAACGGTTTCTCGCCCCGCCCGCCGCCGGCAACGATGCCGACGGTTGCCAGACAGGCACCGCTGAACCACTTGTTCTTGCCGCTCGGCATCCGTACGCCGACCCTGCCATCTTCTGCCTTACCGATGACGAGAGCCTGAACGCCGCCTGAACGGACGAACTTGCCCCCGTCGTCTGGCCGGGCCTCGATGTTGCAGACGTATGCACCGACCGGGATCTCCCGGAGGGGCAGGGTGTTACCGTTCTTTACATCGGCTCCCGGGCCCCAGGCGACCGCATCCCCGACACCGAGCCCTTCGGTGGCGAGCATGTAGACCTTACGGCCATCCTCGAGCCTGACGAGAGCAACCGGCGCATGACGGGCGGGATCGTGCTCAATATCGGCGACGTGCCCGCTGGCCGGTGCGTCGTTCGTTCCGGCATGTCGCAGCTCGGCTTTATACCGGTGCGAGGGTGCGCGGTAGGTCGGGCCGCCCCGGCCACGATTCTGTGCTATAATTCGATGTGCCATTCGTTACTCACCTTACATGATTCCAAGCCGACTGAGGATCTCTTCAGCCGCTTTATCGTCCGCAAACCTGATGATGGCCTTTTTCTCACCTTTCATGGTCATCATTGTGCGGACCTCGGTCACTTCCTGCTCGAAGACCGTCTCCAGTTCACGCTTGATAGCCTGTTTGGTAGCATCCCTGTGTACGATAAACTGGAGCTTATTCTCGCCTTCGAGCATCATTGTCGCTTTTTCTGTAACGAAGGGGTACTTGAGTATCATGAGAACTCCTCCAGTCTCCTGATCGCAGACTCTGTCCAGATGGTAAGTCGCCCTGCCTGCGTGCCGGGAGCCAGCAGTTCAGTGTTGAGCTGGTTGACCGCCACGGCATCGACACCGGCGAGGTTCCGGGCTGCCCGGAGCGGTTCGTTCCCGGTGATGATGAGAACACTCTTGCGCTGCTTGTAACGGCGACCGCGCATGGTACCGCGCCCTGCCCGGACCTTCCTGCTGTTCTTCGCCCGCTCGACGTCGGCATAGACACCGAGAGCGGAGAGCGCCGCGATAACGTCACCTGTCCGGGTGATCTCCTCGAACCGATCCTCAAGGATCAGCGGGAGGCTGCCCTCGAAGATGTGCCCGCGTTCCCGGACGAGGTCCGTGGATGTGCTGGCTGCGATTGCGGATCGAAGAGCTTTCTGCTTCTCTTTTCTGTTGATGTCCTTGACGAGGACCTTCTCGACCTTCGGGGGATGTGCTGCACGCCCACCGGTTGCCTGCGGCACCCGGGCTACCCTGCTGCTGTTCTTGATCCGGGGAACCTGAGCGACGCCGCGGCCGCTACCCCAGGACTCTGCCGATGTGCGCATGCCAGCGTAGGGGTCAGTCCCATGTGGCTGGAATCGGGTGCTCTGGAGCGCGAGGACAGCCCGCTTAATCAGGTCGGGCCTGTACTCTTCGTTAAAGATCTCCGGGAGATCAACCTCATGAGCGATCTCGCCTGTCAGTGTTCGAACCTCTGCCTTCATCGCTGCTCACCCCTGCTTGCTCTCCGTGCTGACGAAGTTGATCGCCGGCGTACGAAGAACGTGTTCTCCCTGCCGTATCGCGGGCCGCATCCGGACAAGACGCTTGTTTGGCCCGGGGACGGAGCCCTTGATCAGCACGTAGGGGCCGCGCACAACACCGTAGTGGAGGAATCCGCCTGCGGGGTTTATGTCGTCACCGTTGGTGCCGATCTTTAAGATACGCTTGTTAAACTCGGTACGCTGCTGGTAGCCCATCTGGCCTGACTGGGGGACCTGCCACCTGACGTGGTGCGGGTGCCAGGGACCGAGGTTCCCGATGTGGCGTTTCTTGCCACCACGGGAGTGTTTCCGCTTCCTGACCTGGACGCCCCAGCGTTTTACGGGGCCCTCTGTGCCTTTTCCGGTGGTGACTGCGGTCACATCGATGTACTCGCCAGCCTCGAAGTTCCCGGTGATCTCGATCTCTTTCCCGAGGATCCCGGAAGCGTACTCGATCTGGTCGTCAAGGCTTCCACCAGCGATCCGCATCTCCATGAGATCAGGGACCTTCTTCGGGACGCCGGTGAGGTCATCAGGCTGTGTGTAGGCGATGGCGTAGAGCTCTGTGACCCGGCCTTCACCGATCGCATTCCTGATGGCGTCGAGAGCGGCAGCGGTATCGTGGTTCTTTGGAGCGGTGATGCGGCGGGACAGCTCCTCATCGAGGTCGGCCGTCCAGGCCTCGGTCAGCGCGTGTTTTCCGTAGGTGTCCTCGTAGTACGCGCGCACACCCGCCACCCGCATGGGTGGAACCTCAACCACGGTCACCGGCACCATCACGTCCCTGCCTTCGGTAGGACTACTCTTGTGGTCGTCCACCATGACGACGTGGGTCATCCCCACCTTGTACCCTGCGAATCCCTGCACAGTCGGGGTTCCCGTGTACTCCGGCCATGAGCCGTACCTGGGAACAGAGCTTTTTGCCCGTTTCCTCGGGCTGTACGCGAGGGATCCTCTGCGTGGCCTGTTATATTTCGGCATGTTTCAATCAACCCTTCGTGCAACTAGTGTTGATATGCCAGATCCTCTGCCGGGCGAGCCGGCCAGATCAGGCACATTACGGCGAACCCGTATCGGGCATGACATCGAACGACGCGCCGTTCTGACGCGACGTGATGGGAAACAGTTGGATGGTGGCAGCGGGGGTCAGAGAGACGCCTGTCTCCTGATCGCTCCCGCCACCGGCCCGGCGTGCACCGGGTGCGTCCAGTCGTCGCTAATAGATCCTGACTCTTCGACGCTCTCCTCTCAGGAAACGGGCTCGCTGCACTGGCGTTGGCCCGACGTCTCGATCAGATCCAGCTCCTGTCATCCCGTTGTGACGAGCACAACTCCTCAATCGACGTCGCCCCTCCGCAAGGAGGGTTCGACCTGCTGTTATCTGGTACCTTCTGCACCGTCCCGCCGTGGGTTTCTGATCCACATATACTGCTTCACCAGAGACATACCGTGAATCGGAGGCACATGGGGCCTCCTTTGCTACCGGGATCGCAGCGGGATAGAGCAGACCGGTTTCTTAATCATTGCTTAAAATGAGATATAAATCTTGTTATCGAAATTTTCCGGTGATTGCGAGGGCAGATGAACGAAGGGTTGCAGGTGTCCTGTTGCAGGCATATTCCGGATAGCACCCTTTTGCAGGGTTCATCACCTGTGCGCGCTTCGGGTTTGCGTTACCCGAAGTACAGGTCGCCGTCTTCGTTGATGTAGACCTCCACATCCTCGCGGACCTGCCTGCCCCTGAATCGGTCGGGGTTGGAGTCCCTGAGTCTGTTGATGAGCGATACCGTGTCGTACTTGACCTTCACTCCGACCTTCTCGGCCTCGGTGTAGATGATCTCGGGGGCCTTGAGCAGGTCAAGACCACCCTTGAGCGTGCAGAGGTGTGTGGCATCGAGTGTATAGAGGAACTCAAGGGTGTCACGCGCCCGTGCGATGTTCTCGAGAGCAGCCTTCTCGATGGTGCAGACGTTAGCTTTTGATGTCTTGATGATATCTGCAATCTGTTGCTGCGTCAGCCCATTTTTCCGATATCGCAGTACCTCTTTCTGGCGATCGGTAAGCAGACCCTGTTTCATCAAATATATATATGAACACATTTGATTTAAACACTTCTCCTTAACATCACCGGCCGGAACTGTTGCAGCCCCGGCATTCAGGGTAAAGAGCCTCACTCCTCCCGCTGCGGCATGAATTGTCGCCCTGGAATCGGTCAAAATATTCCCGTGACGGACGGGAGAGGAGTGATGGAGGGTATGGGGTAGCAGGCCCGGCAGCTGCGGGCGGGTCGCGGTAGCCGCATGCAAGAAATGTGCTACCTCACCAGGCGGACATTAGCGATTCAGTGTTTTCGCATCAGCGGTGTTGCGCCCTCCCGGGCGGAACGTTTCAGGATTCCGCTCTTCTCTCCCATCAGTTCGTGGACTTCCCTCCGTGTCATCGGGTGCACCCGCCAAACGGTCGTTTCTCCCATCGGATCGCGACCTTCCGTGCCCCCACTACCGGG
The DNA here is from genome assembly GCA_012521035.1 of Methanomicrobiales archaeon. Lineage (GTDB taxonomy): Archaea > Halobacteriota > Methanomicrobia > Methanomicrobiales > Methanoculleaceae > Methanoculleus. Next base: position 332 of record JAAYND010000149.1, on the reverse strand, counting down.
GTGCGTGCTCCGTCCGGCAGTCGGTACGATAGCCCGGCTCGCCCTCAGGCCCTCGATCTACTTTTGTCCCTCGTACCCTCTGTGCATTCTGCGTGAGGCGGTGGGCGCATCTGGAGTCGCCCGAATCCATTGCTCCTGGTACCCCTCTCCAGCTGAAATGGGGGTGGTTGGCGGCCATTTCAAAATGTTTATATGAGAATTCGGCGATACTATCGTGTTCTCAAATTTTGAGAGGTGTTTAAAGTGGTAGTTAAAGTAGGAATTGCGAAACTGGGAAATATCGCCAGTGGTGTAATGGCTGAACTTCTCCTCGATGAGCGCGCCGACCGTGA
>JAAYND010000148.1 GCA_012521035.1 Methanomicrobiales archaeon | reverse complement strand
TGGTCGCCACGATTCCGGGGAGCATCGACCGGGTAAAGGTGTGGACCCCGACCCCGAGAACCCGCGTCGCATACCAGGGGGTAAAGATAGCGTTCTTCAGGGTGAGGACGATCGCTGCCGCAGCTGCGACCCCATAGTAGCCGAGACCGGCCAGGAGCGGGAGGGCAACCGCGAGGCCGAAGTTCCCGATCCCCATGAAGAAGGTCACGATCCCCGGCACCCGCACCCGGTTGTAGGCGACGTTGATCGGGAAAAGGGGCAGCACCGCGAGGTTGACCGCGAGGTGCATCGTCAGGAGGATCATCAGCGGGGCAAGGAAGGCAAACTCCTCCCCCACCCAGACCGTGAGGAGCTCAGGAGCAAGCCCACAGACGAGGCCGATCGGGAGAGCCATAGCAAGCCCCATCAATTTGACGGCACTCTTCGTGACCCGGATCAGGGTCTCGGTCTGCTTCCGGGCATAGCAGGAGAGGACAGTTGGGGTCAGGACACCGGAGAGTACCCCGGCAACCGCTCGCAGGAGGATGACCCACTGCAGAGCGATCGCGTACTCTCCAGCCGGCGTCTCCCCGAAGAGAATGTTCACGACTATTAAGTCGATCTGGAGGAAGAGGAGGGAGCCTATCTGGTTAATCACCACCCACCACCCCATTCCGCAGAGATCCCTGACTCTCCTGTGGTCGAAGGAGCGGATTGAGATCCTCAGGTGGGGGCAGACCCGGCGGGCAAGGATGATCGAGACCCCGGAGGCGACGATCGCCCCGATAAAATACGCTCCTCCAACGAGACCCAGGTCCGGACCGAGGCGAGTGAAGAGGAGGACAATCAGCCCTGTCTGGACGATGAGGTTCGTTAAGTTGACGAAGTTCTGGAGATCGAGGCGGTTGTAGGCGAAGAGCTGGACCGTGAAATTCCCGCTCCAGGACCGGATCAGGAAGGCGGCAGAAACCCCGAGGAAGAGAAGAACCGCGCCGGTCTCCTGACCGGCCGGGACGTTGAAGATCGATGGGGCGAAGTACGCGACCACAAGAACAACCGGGACCATCAGGAGGATGACCGTGGTGAGGCCGAAGAGAGCGGTGTTGAAGGTCTTATTCGCCGCTACATAATCTTCACGTTGAAGATCGACGGTGAGGAACCGCGAGACCGAAGTGTTGAGCGACTGGACGACGATCGCCACGTATCCAGTGATCGATGTCGCCAGGGGGATGATCCCGTAGGCCGCGACCCCGAGGGTGCTGATGAAGTACGGGACCAGGAGGACGCCGATGATGATATTCACCAGGAAGTAGGCGATGTTCGCCGCGAGGTTGCGGGGGAGCTGGGCGGCAAGGCCTCTCGTGGTCTGGTCTGTTTCGAGGGGAATGGACGACATGAGATTGGTCTGCTCTTCTGGCCGGCACCATGCCGGCTTCCGGAAAGGGGAATAGCTTACTCTATATCTGAGTAACCAGTGTATGAAATGCTATCGGATTTGATCTCGAAGAGGCCCCTACCAAGAGATGAAGCCGGGCTGGGGATCAAAGAGACACATATCATAACCAGAAGAGATGCGAGTAGAGATGTGATTCCAGCCGGACTCGGGAACGCTGTCTACGACTCAGTACTGCAGGAACACCACTTACAATACCTCCACCGCCCACACCGCGCCCCCTTTCACAAAACAGAACATTTATGCTATCCCCCCTGAAACCTTCAGAGGAATGCGGCGTGCAATCGTTATCCTCTGTGCCATCTTCCTCCTCAGCCTGCCGGCCGGCGCCCTGGCCCCTCACTGGAGGTCCACTGCGTCATCCGACATCACCGCCCTCTCCATCTCCGCGGACGGTTCGTACATCCTGACCGGAGGGGAGCGGGTCTGTCTCTTTGCCGGCGACGGCACCCCGCTCTGGCGGGAGTGGTCGGCTGATCTCGTCGCCTGCTCTGCCGACGGGGGCCGGATCGCCTGCGCGAATGGGCAGTCTCTCTTCCTCCTCGGCCGGGAGGGTGCCATGATCTGGAGGCAGGAGATGCCCTCTACCTCTGCGCTCCTCGCCATCTCCGCGGATGGGAAGCGGATCGTGGTGGCGGACCGTTTCGGGAAGGTCCACTTCTATGATGCGGAGGGGAAACTCCAGGCCACGGTCGATACCAGCTCCAAGGATGAGCGGTCCGAGATCCGCGCCATCGCGGTATCCGACCGCGGCGAGAACACGGCGGTCATATCCACGCGCGGCCTCTTCTACTACAGGGATGCGGGCAGGAAGGTCTGGGCGCATGATGAGATAACGGACAGGGGCACGGCCGTCGCGGTCTCTGCCGATGCGATCGTCGCCGGCTCGGATGCCGGGGTCAGGCTGCTGAACAGCAAGGGTGATCTCATGTGGTTGCAGAAGTTCCGGCGCCCCGTCACAGCGCTCGCGATCTCAAAGGA
>JAAYND010000320.1 GCA_012521035.1 Methanomicrobiales archaeon | reverse complement strand
ATAGTAACTGTCCCCCTCTGCCTTAACAGGCACCGTATAAGCATCTTCCAACTCGGCAAAAAGCGCGTTGAGATCTCCCCCGTTTTCAAGGGTATACTCCCCGTACGGATAAGGTGCCGCGTTAACGGAGACACCAAATACAAACACCATAACTAACGCCATAACTAACGGTAATCTTTTCATAAAATCACTGCCTTTTCCCACCGGCTTCCACTAGGGTTGAAGCATACGTCAAAATGACATATGCAGAATTTACACATGTAGATTCTGCACCTGTTCCCGCGCTGTTAGCTTAGTTTTAGATAATCAATCTTAGCGCAGGGCATTTTGTCCGGAGGACCGGACAGTCATTGTGTCCTGTTTTCCGAACAGTCATTACCCACTTCAAACTGTCACCCGAAATTTTTTCGTCCGAAGAATTTTTATCCGTCTTTTCCACGCTATCAGCTTAGCTCTAGGGCTTAATACTATGCCGATAGCATTTCCCCTACAAAACTCTTTTTACCTGTATGAGTATGCCTTTTTACTGAGTTGCAAGACCCTTCTTTACGCCCGAATGAAGATGCCATTTAGCCATAGCTTAATGAAGAGATTCCTTGAAGGTTTTCTTATCTGCAATACTCTGTCGCAGAGTTTGATCATATTGAGTGAGCATTTCTGTCGTAAGTTCTAATAGAACATCGATAATGACAAGAGCGAGATCGTAGGCTCCATTATCAGGTAGTTCATTCTTGATTTTCTGTCTGTAACGGGCTCTGAGGTTACTCTTGATAGCATTAATATCAGGATTAGGTGAATCCACGAGTAAGTTCTCCTTTCATAGTAGCCTACGTAATACCGAATCAACTAGATTACCGATCTTGCTGTTAACCGGAGGCTCAAGGTAGATGAAGTCCAGTAACTCGTCGTGTATGCACTGCGCAAGAATATTGAGATTGTCGCTGTAGTACAGATGATTCATGACTGTTCAACTTTTGAAAAGTGATAAACATGTTTGGCCAAAATGAAGTTGAACATTACTTGTCCAGTTTGGTTAGTATTTCGGATAATAGCATAATTACCCCTGGCAGACAGAAGTCCCCGGCCTCAGTCCTGACCTCGGCTCCTTGATGGCAGTTCAGCGTCACGGTTTCGAGGCGCAAACACGTTGTTATGGCAGGGCAGTCTGCCTCGCGTCTATGGGTAAACTTGATTTTTGGCACCTTGGGCACCGTGATATCTAAATCATACGAATCTGACATCTGAATACCTCCCTAGTTTAATCTTCGTGTTCCTCGTTGGGGCAGCCAGCATTATCCCAGGGCTGCGAGGCAAGTAACTTGACTGTTCTACTGGATTCCCGGCATTCCAATGATTCTGTACAATCCATTAAGAGCTCTTGTCCACCAAGTCCAATCCTCAATATCTGTAAGGTCAAGGGCTTTCAGGTAGATTCCTACTGCCTCAGTCGGTTTGTCCAGTTTAACAAGGCATTCAGCCTGCATCACCATAGCATGATTACGGTCCAACTTCAGTCTATTTGCGGCACTCTCATAGGGCGTAAGGTTCTTAACCTTATCATACGGGAATTGTTTTCTTGCATCGTATGATGCCGAGTAGAAGGGCTCCAAGGCACCGGAGACGATGTTTGCCAACCAGTTTGCCTTGCGAGCCCACTCTTGTAGCGCTGGTAGCGCCTCTTCGTAGTTTCCGCTCTCGAACAACTGCTTCGCTTTGGCCGCTAAATCTTCTACTTCTTTCGTTGTCGGGACTCCCAAAGCGCTAATCTCTTCTTGGTATACCGAAACATCAAAGGGATTGTCGTCCGGCTTCTGTGCTGCAACTTTGCTAGCAGGCAGCAAAAGCAACAAGAAAACACAGGGCACCAATACTATTAAGAGGCGTCTCTTCATGTCTGGTCCTCCTCACTATATTAAGTTGGACTATCGCCCCGCCGCGCACGAATTTATATCCTCACTTGCTTAGTGAGCGACGGGATCTTGGTTCCCCAACTTCTACACTTTTTTCCTTGAATTCGCTAACTTGCAGTTGTATCCGAATTCCACACCCATCCACCGTTGGGATTGCCACGCATTATGATAATGTTTCAGCCTTGTCCACGAGAATTCTTTCGAAGATAATAGTCGCAGTCTTTACTGTGATCTGGCCAACCTTGCGCTCATTTTTGAAGCTCATGAGAATTCATGGCACAAGGCGTCCGAGTTACGCTATCAAATTATGATTTCTACATTTTCCCTTGTTATCCTGCATATGTAAGTATGCGCAGCCATGCTACTCTACACGTCACTTCGGTACATTGCATACTTGCGGGCAAGACAATGCAGACAAGGTAGACTACTATGCATCAGCACATACTTCTCCCCTACTGGCGACGCCTCAGGGACAAGGAACTTTGCCTCCCGTGTCGGAGGAGCGCACCACGATTGCAGTTCCGAGCGTATTCGTCACGTTTTCCTGTAAGCAGGCATCTTCTTGGCGATGCTGGCAAACCTAGCGCCTCTAGTGGCGGTGTTCCATGCGAATACTCCCGCAAGACGTTCCCCGAACCTATTCAAGAATAGCAGTCCTTCATTGAATAAGACGGGCACCGTTTCTATGGAGAGTTATACGTTTAAAATACACCATATTCCGCTAGCGCTAGATTAGGAGTCAAGCGAGTTCGTAAAAACCCTTGTCGTGCAGGGGATTCTGAAGCTATGGGAACGGTTTGGGAACGAAATAGGCATGCTGTCATGCGCAGTGGTGGTTCTTAGTCGTAATAGTGTATTCCGGGGAACAATATGTTTGCAGAAACAGAGGAGCCGAGACATCAATCAAGTCCCATTACTCTATTTCTGGTGTCAGGAGATTAGCCAATCCTATATGCCTGAGCTAAATCGTCAATTCGGCCTGGGATATCTCAGACCGTTGACTTCTTTGCTTTTCACCGTTAAGTGCGTAGGCGCTCACCTTCGGATGCCAAGGGCGAACGTCAGTTGCAGCGGTCAGACGCCCCTTCATCAGGCGTGTCATCCAGCTCCGCAATGTCGATCCAGCCGTGGTCGAACGTGAAAGTTCGCGCCTTGCCAGCTGGGTCCTGGATGCGTACAATGCGTGGAGCAACACTGCCAGCGTGTTCAACTATGTAGAGCCAATAGTCTGTCCCACGGAGGAGCGCAAATTCGAACTGTGGGCGCGATAACCCAACTGGACGGCCTTTAAGGTTACAGGTCATTGCCTTTACCTCGCACCAGCAGGTAGGTGTCCCATCGGGTCCGGTCTTAAGCAGGTCGAAGCCCGGGTTTGAGACGGGTGTCGGCTGCCAATCCGGTTCCCTGGCCAGGATGAAGTTTATGGCCTTGGCCTCGAGCTCCATGCGGGCTAGCTGATCGAGACTATCAGGATCCGACTCTTCGTCTTTTGGATGGACAGCCACATAGGAGATGAATTGTCTGCCTTTACCTTTCTCAATCAGCTTGCTGTCCCCTTGAATGCCATCTGACTCTCCAGCGGTGACCATATCCCTACTGTCTGCCGGACTTCCGTCTGATTCCACGCGGGATCTATGTCCGATTCGTGGATCTCCTCCACGCGATACTGTGCTCGTGATGACCGTTTGACCAGTATTTGATTGAACCCGGTCCGGCGACTCTGGGACAGATTCACCAGGCAGATCGTCGGCATCTGTCGTTGTTTTGCCGTCTCCGACTGTAAGTTCAGCATCGATACCTAAGCGGGCACACAGCTCCGCCTTAGTAGTAACACCAAGTTCTTTGAGGAGGCCAATCAATCCTGGCTCGATACCGGCTTCGTGCTCCAGTCGGTCCTGAAGTGCAGGCTTGAACCTAATCCTAGACTGCAAAAATGAATTGGATTCCCAGTTAAGCGACTCAAAAGAAACGAATTCGGGGCACTGGAGGTTCCCATCGCAGTCAGGCACCCATTGGTTTTCGTTCAGCGTTCTAATAAACTTGGCATCGAACGTAGCCCTTTTCCATTGCTGGTAGT